>CAZMRM010000269.1:0-5647 GCA_964568515.1 uncultured Chitinophaga sp.
CAAATCAGCTGCTCTGGCCAACTGAGCTACATCGGCTTATACCGTAATACCATATTTTAAAAGAACTTCAGGGCCTTCCCACATTTTTTTCAACACCCTTTTCTTGAAAAAGGACTGCAAATTT
Organism: uncultured Chitinophaga sp.; assembly: GCA_964568515.1. Classification (GTDB taxonomy): domain Bacteria; phylum Bacteroidota; class Bacteroidia; order 2-12-FULL-35-15; family 2-12-FULL-35-15; genus 2-12-FULL-35-15. The sequence continues at coordinate 125 of CAZMRM010000269.1, forward strand.
AGAAAACATTTATTGAGTAGCAAACAAAATAATTGTTTTTTTCAAAAAAAAATGCAACCCCATCAGAATGAGGTTGCAAATTTATACAAATCTTGTAATTACAAAGATTTTACAGGCCTTTTATTTTTTCTTTTCTTTTTGTCACCTGTATGCGAAGTGCGTTTAGGCTGGTATCAATGGCCTCTTCAAAGCTTTTGCACTGCCTTTTAGCGAATAAATCATTTCCCGGAATGTATACTCTGATTTCGGCTACTTTATTTTCTGTGTCACTGGATTTATCTAACCGGAGGATTACGTCACTCTTGATTATACCGTCATAAAACTGGTGAAGTTTATCTACTTTTTCCTGTACGAATTCCAGAAGCTTTTTGTCAGCATCAAAATGAATTGATTGAATTTTAATTGTCATATTGATTCCTCCTATTTTTTTTAGTTATGAAATTATTGAATTATGTTTTATGCTTTGGGATGTGCCTGTTTATGCACATTTTTCAATTTTTCTACTGTATTATGCGTATAGATCTGTGTAGCTGAAAGATTAGCATGTCCAAGCAATTCTTTTATTGAATTCAGATCCGCACCGTTGTTTAACATGTGTGTAGCAAAGGTATGCCTTAGTACATGCGGACTTTTCTTTTGTATAGATGTTACGTGTGAAAGATACTTATTAACAACTCTGTAAACAAATTTTTCATACAGTTTTTTCCCTTCTTTTGTTATAAATAAGTAATCTGATGATTTTACTTCCACATGCTTCAAATATGCTTCAAATGTATGCTTCAAACTATTGTTAAATGGCACTATACGCTCTTTATTTCTTTTACCTAAAACCTTTATATGACCATTTGTAATACTCAGATCTGCCTGTTTCAGGTTAATTAATTCGGATAAGCGTATTCCTGTAGCATACAATAATTCTATGATCAGTTTATTGCGTTCCCCGTCAAAATCACTGCCAAATTCCGTCGTATCCAGAAGTGTATCCATGTTGTCTTTTTCAACAAAAACAGGAAGGCGCTTGGATGTTTTTGGGGATTGAATTTTTAACATGGGGTTTTCTTTAACCACCTGCTGACGCAATAGGTACTTATAAAATGTTTTAAGCGTGGTGATTTTTCGGTTTACAGATCTGGGACTGATTTTTTGATCCATCAGACTTACGATCCATGAACGGATCAATGTATGATCAATCTCTGTAAGGACTTTTATTTGATACGTATGTTCCAGAAACTCGCTGAATTGCTCCAAATCATTGGAATACGCCAGGACCGTGTGGTTAGAAAATCGTTTTTCATATTGAAGGTATTCGATAAAATTATTTCGGCTGGCATTCATAATATGAAAAGGAAATAAATGTACTTGTATAACGAAACTCCATTTCAAAAGTTATTCTCTATTCATCTATTTTTTTATAAAAACATCAGAAATTTATTGCTTTATCAAACGGAAATGATACAAGACATCATTTCCATACCATCTTATAAAATAAGTACCGGCCGGCTGATCACTTAAATCAATAGGATGGAGTTGTCCTACAACCTGTGATCTACAGATAAGAGACCCGAACAGATTATAAATTTCGATTTCATATTTTGACTGCCCGTACTCTTCTAAAACCTCCAAAAAAAAGATTCCTGTACCAGGATTGGGATATATCCGTACATCACCGGATAAAGGATGCTTATCAATTGAAACGGTTTTGACATAATGATTAACAGTGGTGTTTGTAATAAGTGGAAGATTATTGTCAAAATAAATATATGCTTTATTGCTTACTGTTGTACCTGCCGGTAGCTGAGATTTGGAGCGAATACGATATTGAATAAAACCTTTTGATCCTTCCGGATTTGTACTGCTGTCGGGTAACTGAATATTATCAAAGTTGAAGCGCAATACATTCCCTGTGACTGATGTTCTTACCGAATGGCTGCTATTTAGCTGCTGAAAGGTTTCCAGGTCTAAATGAGGGTCAAGCGAATCATTTATCAAGCTATTCACTGCAGAAAGGTTTCCGGTATTTTGAAAATGTATGGTATACGTAAACCAACCGTCATACTCTTCCCTGACAAAATTAACAGGATATACATCCTTTCTATCCGGCTCCTGTGAGTTAATAACGGAATAGCAAAAATTCAGTTGATTATTTGCTGAATTATTATCCGAAACGAAGGACTCAGTGGTGACATCCACACAAATTTGATCACCCTGTAAAGCGGTTGTATTTACTTTAAATAGTAATTGGAACGCTTTGGTAATATTGATTGAGCCGAATTTGATATTATTATACAACAACTTATTTCCTGAAACAACCGGAACAAGTGCTCCAGGCAACACTCCTGCATAGGTGACTGGTCCCGTAAAGTTAACTTCTACTTTACCACTGTCACCAATGGCACAATTCAAATTGTACAGCTGATTTATGTTCCCGGCTACTACTACTAACTCGTGCGTATTTCCGGGAAAAGCAGTAGATTTAGGGGTTGCTGAAAGAACAGCTATATCATAACCCGTAGAGCAGATCACTCCAAAATTCACTCCTTCTCTTCTAGGTAAACTATCACTTAGTACGACCGTTGAATCAGCTTTGCAGGAAACATAAAATGGTAATCGTACTGTATCCACCTCCGTACGATAGTTTCCGGGCGGAACAACAAACTGATATGTGCCATCATCTGCTGTATAGGTAGCCCTTATCAATCTATTTGATGCATCGTATAATTTAACGGGAACATTTTTCAAAACGGTTTCACTTAAAGCTTTTTGGCAATCTTTATTATCATCTTTAAAAACAATTCCTCTTATTCCTTCTGCCCGTAAGCATCCATTTGGGTTATTGATCGTGTCTCCATTTTTACAAATGGGAAATGTTAACAAGGTTGAATCCATATAACCTGTTCGGTTAGGTATACAGGTAAAAGGATTACCTTTTAAAGAAAGTGTTTTTGTAGCAGCAGGTAACGCTGGTAAACAACTGATCTTATTACTGGAACAATCCAGGTGTTGCAAATTAAACGGTAGCTCCGGAAGGTTTGTCAATTCATTATTTGAACAATCCAAAAAACATATTAAAGTTTGAGGAAGTGTTGGAAGAACCGTTAATTTATTATCCTTACATTCCAGCGAACATAGTGTTTTAGGTAAAGGTGGTAATGAGGTTAATGCGTTCAAATTACAATTTAGAGACTCCAACTTATCTGGTAAAAGCGGTAATGTTTTTAATTTGTTTTCTCCACAAAACAAATTTTTTAAATTGATGAAATATTGAATACCTTCTAAACTATACAAATTATAATTTCTTAAATTCAAGGTGGTAGCATCCTTGATTTGCTGACAAGCAATGTTTAGCTGATTACCATTCATACAAGCTCGGTAATTTATAGTAAGGATCTTTACCAGATTAGTATCCGGAATCGTAATGTATTGCTGTGATTTTGATTGTTGGGATATTATAAAAAAGAAAAAAAATACAATCAGTTTTCCAGGCATCAAATTGTAAATAATTTTCATAGGATGGAGGTTTAGAGATTTCCTAGCGAAAGTTAATTTGAAAGCTTTTTGAATCCTCTTCCAGGAACAAAAAGTTATCCTGAAACAATTGTTGATTTCATAGAATACCGTTATAAATTATGACCATAAAAAAGAGGTTGTCTCCTATTATTTGAATAAACATAGGAGACAACCTCTTCATCAAAAACCAATTAGACTTATTGCTTAATCAATCGCTGATTCAACGGTCTTCCGATGCCAAGGATTTTAACAATATAAATTCCATTAGCAAATGAATTTAAATCCAAGGTTATTCTTTTAGATGTTATTTTTCTGTGCAGAATTTTTTCTCCTAAAACAGTGTATACTTCAAGCTCGGTATTTTGGACGGCTATATCCTCTGCTAATTCAATATCGTAGTTTCCATTACCCGGATTAGGATAAATCCGGATGCTTTCATCCTTCTTTTCATTACTTATATTTACGGTTGTTGTAAAATGATTGACAGTAGTATTGGTAACTATAGGTGCATTGTAATCGAAATAAATCGATGCTTTATTTTTAATCTCCGTTCCTGCAGGTAAATTGGATTTTGGTTTAATACGATATTGGATAAATCCTTCCGATCCTTTTGGATTGCTGGTACTATCAGGCAATTGTATATTCATAAAATTAAATTCCAGAAATTTATTTTGAAGTGTTGACTTTGCATAATGACTATAATTTAGCACCTGAAATGTTTCCAAATCAAGATTGTTGTCGAGCGTATCCTTTACAACAATGTTTATTGCCGGTGCATTGCCGGTATTCTGAAAATGTATGGTATAGGTGAACCAATTATCGTATCCGGGAGATACATCAACAGGATCTACCTCTTTAATATTAGGGTCATAGGAGTTGACAACATTATAGCAAAATTTGTAAACATTGTTAACAGGATTTTCATCTCCAGGAATTGTACTGCTTATTTCAGCCATTACACATATTCTATCCGAAATTTGTGCCGTTACATCGGTATTAAACAGAAGGGTAAAATCTTTAGGAGTAATTGTTCCAAAACTATTTACTGTATAGGTATACACATTACCAGAAATGGAGGGTGTTAAGGCTCCCGGTGGGATACCAGCATAAGTAACCGGACCGGAAACGGTAATCTTAACTTCTCCGCTTACACCAACAGTACATTCTAAATTATACCATTTAGCAATATTTCCTGCTAAAACATTCAATGCATGCTGTTGACCGGGAAAGACCAACCCTTGCGTGGAAACCGATTGTATGCCTAAATCGAAACCCGGGATACAGCTTATGTTAAAATTCAATTCATCGGTCCACGAATCAATAGTAATGATTGTATCAGTGCCTGGATATGGACAACTCACATCAAAGGGCAACCCTGCAGTGTCAATTTCTACCTTATAAGTTCCTGCAGGTACTTTAAATTCATAATAACCATCCTGAAAAGTAGAAGTTCTAGTAAGTAATTGTCCATTGGTATCATACAATCTAAGCTCGGTATTTTTTGAATCCATGTCAAATATTGACCTCAGACAATCCCCATCATCTTTATAAACGTAACCGCTAATTGCCACCGGAGTGGAACATTTGTAAGGATTGTTAATACTATCATTTTCTTTACAGATGGGATGATCGGTTCTAAAGGCTGAATCCATTACATTAATATAGTTCGATACACATTTAATGGGATTGTTTCCTGGAACAAACATGTATAAAGAGTTTCCCAGCGGCGGAAGACATGTAATTTGATTATTATTAAAAACAAGCATTTGCATAGTATGCGGAATTTCCGGTAAGCTGGTTAACTGGTTATTTGCACACATCAGCCCGATCATACAGCTATTAAGCGGAGGTATAAAAGTCAGTTTATTGTTTGAACATTCCAATGAGCAAAGTGTTTTTGGCAAAGGTTCCAGTGTGATCAATAAGTTGTTATTGCAATTTAATCGTTCCAACCTTTCGAAATATTGTATCCCTGTTAAACCACTTATCATCTTATTATCAAGATTTAAATAAGTA
>CAZMRM010000270.1:0-5640 GCA_964568515.1 uncultured Chitinophaga sp.
CCGGCTATGTGGGTTATGAGGAAGGCGGACAATTAACGGAAAAAGTACGCAGAAGACCCTATGCAGTTGTATTATTGGATGAGATCGAAAAAGCGCATCCCGATGTATTTAACTTATTGCTTCAGGCGCTGGATGATGGTATGATGACAGACAGTCTTGGACGTAAAATCGATTTTAAAAATACGATCATCATCATGACCTCTAATATTGGAGCACGTCAGTTGAAAGATTTCGGACAAGGTGTCGGGTTCTCTACAGCAGCTAAAAAAGAAAATGAAACAGACCATTCGAAAGGAGTAATTGAAAATGCCTTGAAAAAAGCATTCGCTCCGGAATTTTTAAACAGAATTGACGATGTTGTTATTTTCAACTCTTTAAGCCGTGAAGATATCCACAAGATCATTGATATTGAATTGAATAGCTTATACGGCCGAATCAATGGGCTGGGTTATACGATCAAAGTATCGGATGAGGCAAAAGATTTCATTTCTGATAAAGGATACGATTCTCAATTTGGTGCACGTCCGTTAAAACGTGCTATACAAAAATACCTGGAGGATCCTTTAGCGGAAGAAATCATTAAATCTAATTTAAGTGAAGGAGATGTTATTGATGTTGATTTTGATAAAGAAAAAGAAGAAATCAAAATTAAAGTAAACAAACCCAAAGCGAAAAAAAGTAAAAAAGAAGAATAATTAAAAAGGGAACCAACTTGGTTCCCTTTTTTCTGCTCTGTTTTTTATAATCAGTAAAAGATTATTCTTTGCGCTCTGCTTCTTTTTTATTCGGGTCTTCCTTTTCCTTGTATTTTGTTAGCTCCCCGGCATCAGTTATTTCTACTTCGTAGGTCAGGTCATCTTTGGTTAGTTCCATTTTATAGTAAATTCCTTTATCAGGAGTTTCCACTTTTACAGGTTCTACAATGGTGTATGCTTTAAAGTTTTTCGAGGCACCTTTTTTTACAACTTTAGGAACATCCAATACACGGACAGGAGTTTCTGTTCTTAACCACTTACCTGCAGTATTGTAATGAGCTGATTTTTCCTGTTTACTCATAATAAAACCAGCCATATAATCTTCTTCATCCAATTCCCATTGTATTTTTTCTGCCGTTGGATAAGCCGATTTGAATGTTGCTAAAACCGGTGCAGGAATGTTATCAGCCGATGTTTTTTGAGCATTTACATGAATGGACACAAAAAATGCAAAAGGAAGTAGTATCAGTTTTTTCATATATTTTGTTTTTGTGTAAATGATTTTAGATATACAAATTAAACATAAATTTGCATTCATTCCAATTTTTATGTACACAGAGAATAAAAAACACGATCCTTTCGCTGTTTTAAAAATCAAAGAATTTCTTTTTTTTCTGAATACGCGTTTTTTTATGACACTTGCTATACAAATGCAAAGTGTTATTGTAGGCTGGCAAATTTATCAGCATACAAAAGATGAATTAGCACTTGGAATGATCGGATTAACAGAAGCTATTCCTTTTATCATTGTTTCTTTATTTTCGGGTCATGTTGCTGACATTTACAGCAGAAAACGCATCATTGTCATATCCACTTCTTTCTTGACCTTATCTACCTGCATATTGCTTTATTTCTCTGCAAATGCTTCAGAAATGCTTTCTATTTATGGCACAGTACCTATTTATGTGGTCATTGCATTTACAGGAATAGTGAGGGGATTCATCTCTGCTGCGCTTACTCCTTTCATGTCCCAGCTCCTGCCCCGTGACCTATACACCAATGCAGCAACCTGGAACAGCAGCGTATGGCATACAGGTGCGGTTGTAGGACCGGCAATCGCAGGGTTATTATGTACCATTAGTTTTTCGGTGGCCTACCAGGTAAATTTAATTTTTATTGTGATTTCTGTTTTTTCTCTGTTATTAATTAAAGGACGTCCTGTGCCTGCAAAAGAAAAAAAGGAAACCCTGTATGAAAGTTTGGCTGCCGGAATAAAATTTGTTTTCAGCAATCAATTGATCCTGGGAGCCATCTCACTTGATTTATTTGCCGTTTTATTTGGAGGTGCTGTAGCAATGTTACCGGCATTTGCAGACAAGATCCTTCATGTAGGTGCCGCAGAATTAGGTCTATTAAGAGCAATTCCGGCAGTCGGTGCTGTTGTTACGGCCATTATTATTGCTTACAGACCGCCTAAGAAAAAAGCCGGCCGAAACTTATTTCTGTCTATCGGTGCATTTGGATTTGCAACCATTTTATTTGGCATGTGTACCAGTTATTACTGGGCACTTTTTTTTCTGTTTCTTACAGGAGCATTTGATAACGTAAGTGTTGTTATTCGCCATACTGTACTACAACTTTCCACACCCGACCATATGCGTGGACGTGTATCAGCTGTGAATAGTATATTTATTGGCTCTTCCAATGAAATAGGAGCGTTTGAATCCGGGGTCACGGCACGTGTAATGGGATTGGTCCCATCCATACTGCTGGGTGGAATAATGACCGTTTTAATTGTTGCCGCTACAGCCAAGCTGGCACCCAAACTTCGTAAATTGAATTTAAACTCAATAGAATAAGGTAAATGAATGAAATTAAAGGAACAAGAGTTAACTGATTTTTTGAATGAAAAATATGATCTTTACAATAATCTGAAATTTATTGAAACAGATCCTGTTTCCATTCCTCATCTCTTTACCCAAAAAGAGGATATTGAGATTTCAGGGTTTTTAACAGCTACCATTGCCTGGGGACAGCGTATTACCATTATCAGGAATGCAGTAAGAATGATGAAACTGATGGACAATGCTCCTTACGATTTTATCATGAATGCCAAACAAAAGGATTTTAAACGGTTTCAGGATTTTGTGCACCGGACGTTCAATGGTATTGATGCTGTTTTTTTTCTTAAATCCCTTCAGAATATATACAGAAAACATGGTGGACTGGAAAAAGTATTTACAACATCCCCTGAAAAAGGTAAAGAAACAGATACTTTACAATCAATTATGAATTTCCGGCAAACTTTTTTTTCGATCCCTGCTCCTTCCCGCACAGGTAAACATGTATCCAATCCTTCTGAAAATTCATCAGCTAAGCGTTTATGCATGTATTTACGCTGGATGATTCGAAAAGATAATAGAGGCGTTGATTTTGGAATTTGGAATATCCCTACATTCACACCTGACCGGCTCATGTGTCCTTTAGATATACATTCAGGGAATGTTGCGCGCAAATTGGGGTTATTAAAACGTACGCAAAACGACTGGAAAGCAGTGGAAGAGCTGACCGGTAATTTAAAAATATTTGATAAGGCCGATCCTGTAAAGTATGACTTTGCACTTTTTGGATTAGGAGTATTTGAAAAATTTTAACTCGGGAAGTAAAGATTTTTTGTTATTGCTCCGAGGGATCCGGATCAACAGTAATCACCTTTTCAGGAGTAACAGGAACGTCTTCTTCTTTTTTTCTACGATGAAAAATATTCAGGTACCTGCGTACCAGTTCACCCACCGTATCAAATTCTTCTCTGTAAAATACTCCTACCCCTTGTGTATAAGCACCATTTGAAAGATTTAACTGCGCATTGTCATTTGCCCGGTTAAAAGCTTTCATTTTGACTTTCCCATCATCTGTCAGTTTGTATTCCACGTTTACTTCTCCTACGATGTTATTGGTATTGCTGGTATTTTGTGAAGTATTGTTACCTACGTTGCCATCAACAGAAAGTTTATCGTTAAATAATTGGGTCGACAAAACAAGCTCCAGCTCTTTTTTACTAATATCATCACCCGGTCTGTAATTTACACCCACATCCACATCCTTACTTAACTTACTTAACATATTACTTAACTGGTTAGACAGCATTTCCGTTGAGTTGGAACCTACTGCCGACAATGCAGATGTATTGCTTGCTCCTTCACTTGCCATCTGATAAGGTCTTACAAAACTGTTTAAAATCAACAAAGAAAAAACCTGGCGGTTCATTTCCGCATCCGTATTGATATAACTCAGCACCAGCTGACGAGTGCTTGCATCCACGGTTGGGATACCTACATTAAAATTGATCTCAGGCGACATCAAGTCACCCGTCATTAATAATTTCAGATCGATGGGAACTCTTTTTTTGTACTGATCGACGTTTGAAGATGCCCCTCCACTTACTGTGGTGGTAGGAGCTATTGCATCTGCATAAAAGGGACTGAGAGCCGCCCTTGTTTTATATACAGCGCTCAGGTCAAGATCTGCATCGTAAGGTATACCGCTCCATTTAATCGTTCCTCCTTTTTCCAGGTAGAATCTTTTATTAATAATATTTTGCAACGTGAATAAATAATCTCCACTTACTATAACGTAGTCACCATACATCTTAAATTCTCCATTGGCGGTTATGTTCAGCTTAATATTTCCATTTCCGGTGGTTCTTAAAACATCTCCTACTTTTTGATCAAATATTAACTGTACTTCTGCATCCGGTGTAACATTCAGATCAAAATCCAGCGTAACTCCCGAGGTTTTAATCTTGTAATCATCTTTTAATTTTAATTGCTGATCCTTTTTTACAAAAGTAATATAGTCGTTATCACCCATTTCTCCCGTTCCGGAAAGCGGGATATAAAATTTTGTTAACTGGGTAGTGGAAATGATATCCAGTTTATCCTCCGAAGAAACTTTATCCGTTTTTACACTTGCTTCTATAAGAATATTGTCTTTAATAAAACCAGAAATATTTGCTATTCCTGTAACAAATGCCCGTCCATAGTAGGAGCTATTGTTTATTTCTGTTGTGTTCAGGCACAAGAATTTTTTTGCATCTATATCAAAATCCAATTGAAAATTTTTGAAATTGTCATGATATACTTTTCCGGTTACGATGGCCACATTATGATACATGTCGTATACAGGCATGCGTTCCACTCCGAAAGAATTGTTTTCAATAATAATGTCATGTGAAAAATTATAGCTTGTATTCAGGTAATCTACCGTTACTTTTTTGGCATTTACATTCAGCACCCCGGAAATTTTGGGTTTATTGACAGACCCTTTTACCAGAATATTACCAGACATAAAACCCTTCAGATCAGAACAGTAATCTTTTACAAAAGGTTCGAACAATTGCAGCTGAACCGCCTGAAGATTGAGTTCAACATCCAGATTTTCTTCTGTTTTTTTGGGGTAATAATATCCCGAGAACAATACATTTGGCACTATTCCAAGTGTAAAATTGCCGTGCATGTACAAAGCTTGTTTATTCTTATCCCAAAGACTCTCGATGCTTCCGTCTCCAAAATCATTGTCATTTACATAAAAAGATTTAAACTCATTATTACTTGAAAATACCACGTCATGGTATAAATCTGTTATCACGGATTGTCCGTTAATTCTGCCTTTCAGCATTATTCCCGTAGGACCCAGCAAACCATTCAAATGGCTCAGACTGAAATTATTAAAGTTCAACATCAATTGATCCTCTTTGGATTCGGATACTACACCATTTAGAGAAACAGATTGAGATCCATGTTCCAACGTTAAATCTTTTACAGACACATAGTTGGAATCAACCAGCATTTCATTTGTTTTACTTATTGACCAGGTTGTGTCATTAATTGTAAAAACGGAAGGAATTATTTTAAACTCAAAACTATTTGCTTTTCTAACAGCTATG
>CAZMRM010000271.1:0-1732 GCA_964568515.1 uncultured Chitinophaga sp.
ACTGGATATTATTACAGAAGTTACTAGATATCTTCTAATAAAATTTTAGGGACTATCGGGGACTTTGCATCAAAAATAAACATATCGGGTTTGGCGGTCATGGTAATTCTAAAACTAATTTTTTTTGGTATACTGTCCCGATAGTTACTGAATTTTAATGGTCAACAACCAGGATAATTTCTCCATTTTGATTTGAAACCCCCTATTTATAAGAGGGAGGAACACATTCCTATGCCTAAGTATAGAGAGTGGATGAATTTTACAAACGGATAAAGCTTCTTCATTGATGTGAGAAAAGGCCTAGGTTACAAAAATTGTAACGCCGGTACAGCAGTCTGATTTTACTTCCTCCAAACGCTACGATATTGACGTAAATTAATTTTAAGACCACTTTGAATAGGATCCATACTATTAACGGTTATTCAGATGCAGGCGCTAAGATGAATCGATAACAAAGTGTATGAGGAAATATTCTTATCATAAAAAAATCCAACGATTCAAACCTGAAACGTTGGATTTTTTTAATTACCTGTTAGTTAAAATAATTTTGTTATTGTTAATCGTGTAGTACCATCTGTAGTTAAAGCGGAAGTGGCGGAAGTGCTGGAGTTCGATGCATAAATGGTGACAAGGTCTCCTGCAGCCAGTGTAGATACTATCACTGCCGATCCTGTTGCAGGAGGGCTAGGGAAAAAACTATTATTAAAGCATGTTCCATGAACTAAAAGATTACCATTTACATAGATACTTGGTCTTAAAGAAGAGTTATTAATCCCGGCAATGTTTACGGTTATCAAATAGGTACCAGCAACTGCTGCTGTATAAGTCGTTCCATTAAAGCTTCCTGTTAGGGGAGGAGAATAAGTACCAAAGGTTATTTGTGTTGGAGGTACGGCTGATCCGCCAAGTGGAATTGTTTGTGGTGCTATATTGGTTGCAATGATAGCTAAGACACCACTTCCACCGGCTCCTGTTGGACCTGTTACTCCGGTGGCTCCTGTTGCCCCAGTAGGTCCAGTAGGTCCAGCAATTCCAGCTGGCCCAGTAACTCCGTTAACACCTGTAGCTCCGGTGGCTCCTGTTGCCCCAGTAGGTCCAGCAATTCCAGCTGGTCCGGTAACTCCGTTAACACCCGTTGCACCGGTAGCTCCTGTAGGTCCAGTAGCACCATCAGCTCCAGCAACCCCGGTTGGTCCCGTTGCTCCATCTGCTCCGGTAGGACCAGTTAAGCCGGTAGGGCCATCAGCCCCTGTAGGACCCGTTGCCCCGGTTGCCCCCGTGGGACCCGTTACTGTATTACCTGCTCTTTCTGCATACAATGCGTAAGGTACACTTAAAAGTTGTGAAGTAGAAGTGATGGTATAGGTTGAACCACCTGTAGGATCTGTTTCGATTTGAATATAATAAGGACCTGCACTCCAATCTACTGTTGCTAAGGTTCCTGTTACTACTGTACCTTCACCAATCTGTATACTTACCAATCCGTTAATATTGGTTGTTGCTGTTTGTGTTTCCGTATACACAGCTGTCCCAGTCGAGGAGCCCTGTAATAAACTAATGCGGATACCAACCGGACTGTTGGTGATCAATTGATTGGAGGTATTTCTGACAATAGCCTGGTAGCTAAATTTTTGTGGTGCCTGCGCAAACAAAAAAGTAGCAGATAAACTGAATGCCAAAAATAAAAATGCTATTCGCTGTAATGATTTTTTCATATCTATTTATTTTTTAA
>CAZMRM010000271.1:1742-5628 GCA_964568515.1 uncultured Chitinophaga sp.
TTGTTATTATCTGTTATTTGAATAAAATAAATTCCAACAGCCAGTTCACCAAATGGGATGATAGTGGATGCATTTTGAATTTGTTGATTTGCTAATTGTTTACCTTGTTCGTTGAAAAGAGTGAAATAAAGAGAACGACTGATTGGATTTTCAGTGGTAAGAATTACATATTCCGTACTTGGATTTGGGTACACAGAAAATTTTAAATCAATAGCTGTTTCAGTGATTCCGGTTACAACAATTATTTCGAAAGGTTGCTGAACACCCTCGGTTAATGTACCGTTACTGCCGTTAGCTGTATTGTAATCAAGCTGTCCGATGGAATAACTTACGCTTCCTGTACTTCCGCTGGCATCACCACCGCTTGTTACAGTATTCTCTTGTGCTTTTAAGGAGTGTAGGCTTAACAGAAAGCCACAAAAGAGTAAGAGTTTTTTCATATTGGTCATCATTAAATAAGTATTAATCTACGAAATAACGGTGCTAATATATCGCAATAATTTTTAAACTTCCTAATTTGTCGTTATTTTTTATCGAATGATCGAAAAAAATATTGTCTTCCTTAGTATTTTCGCAAAATATTGTCAATTTTGATCACGATTTTAATTAATCATTTGATTACTTGTTTAAAAGAATTATAATTATGAAAAAAGGAGTACAGGTATTCTTAATGATCGCCATCTTCATTTTGGCTTTCATTACTTACAGCAATCATTTTAGAAATGCATTCCATTTTGATGATTCACATACTATCGTAAATAATGAATACATCCGCAGCCTGAAAAATATTCCGTTATTTTTTTCAGATGCCCGTACGTTCAGTTCCCTGCCTGCCAACCAAACCTATCGTCCGGGACTCACTACACTTAATGCGGTGGATACATTTTTTTCCCCGGGTTCAGTTCCGGATCCTTTTCCATTTCATGTTTCTATTTTCATTTGTCATATAGTATCCGGAATTTTTGTATACCTGATTGTATTACATCTTTTATCGGCTCCTGTTAAAACGAAATGGAATCAGCTGCTTGCCTTATTTTCAGTTGCCTGGTTTCTCTTGCATACAGCCAATGCAGAAACTATTAATTATGTTATTGCCCGTTCAGATTCTTTTTCAACACTTATGATTCTGATCGCATTTACAATATACTTGTATTGTCCCAGTTCAAGAAAATGGTATTTGTATCTGATTCCCATGGTCATAGGTTTTTCGGTGAAAGAACAAGCCATCATGTTTGTTCCCATTCTTCTTGTCTATCAGTTGTTATTTGAAGAAGAAGATGCAGCTATTAACACCTGGTTCAAAAAAGAAAAAATGATAAGAAGTCTGAAAAAGATTATTGCTCCTCTTCTTGTTGCCATCCTGTTGTTTGCTTTTTCAAGAATGATGGTTCCGGATACCTGGACCTCTGGTTCTTCCAGCCGCTGGCCTTATTTATTTACACAGCCCTTTGTGATCCTGCATTATGTATACAATTTTATACTGCCCGTTAATTTAGTTGTGGACACGGATTGGAGAGTGGTTCCTTCTTATACTGATGACAGGGTATTTGCAGGACTGCTTTTTATTTTAGCAATGGTATATGCCATTTATAAATCATCCCAACATGAAAATTACAAAGGTGTAGCTTTCGGATTATGCTGGTTCTTATTTGCATTGATCCCTACTTCCAGCATATTTCCTTTTGCAGAAGTATTGAATGATCATCGCACTTTTTTCCCTTATATCGGATTGTTTATATCGGTAGCGGTATTACTAAAAAATGTGGTCATGTCTTCTTCATTTCAACAAAATCGTTTTGCATCTGTTCTGCTTAACGTATCTATGATGTTGTTATTGGGTCTTCATGCTTATGGAGCACATCAGCAAAACAAGGTTTGGCATACGGAAGAATCATTATGGAAAGAAGCCACATTGAAAGCACCAAATAATGAAAGGGCCTGGATGAATTATGGGATTACACAAATGGAAAAAGGCAACTACGCAGAGGCGGAAAATTGTTTTAATACAACAAAGGCATTAGCCCCCGGATATTCGTATGTGTATATCAATTTAGGAATTGTCAAACAACACACAAACAGGTACAATGATGCAGAGGCTGATTTTAAACAAGCATTGTTATTGAATGCATATGTACCGGAAGCATATGCATATTATGGAAAGTATTTACTGCACATCAATAGAGTAAGTGAGGCCGTTACAATCATTGATAAAGGATTGGATATTAGTCCGGCCCATCCGGTATTAAAAGAATTGAAATCAGCAATACAGCAATCACAACTTACTATTGTCGACCCTATAAGTATCTTAAAAGAAGCAGAAAAAGTGGTAACACAAGTTCCTACTGCTGATAATTACCTGAATTTAAGTCTGGCTTATTACAATGCTGCACAATACGACAGTTGTATCGTGGCTGCTGAGCAGGCATTGAAATCAAATCCATCTTATGATTTAGCTTACAATAATATTTGTGCAGCGTATAATAAATTAAAAGAATGGAGTAAGGCCATAGAAGCAGGGGAGAAGGGGTTAAAATTAAATCCCAATAATCAGCTGTTGAAAGGAAATCTGGATGTGGCATATAAAGAAAAAGCAGGGAGGTGAGGGCATTGTTATCAATGAATAGAGGTTTGTATTGAGATCACCTGAACGCTATAAAAATTAAACAATTCTTCAATTCTCAAATAATTCCTGATTCTTATAATCACTGCTCAAGAAGAATTATTTAGGATAGGTTCAAACAAAAAATCCCGGATCAGTTGATCCGGGATTTTTGTTCAGTATATGGTAATTCTATTTCACTGATTCAACAACGGCTTTAAAAGCTTCGGGGTTGTTCATCGCTAAGTCAGCAAGGACTTTACGATTCAGGTTGATATTTTTTGAATGGATTTTTCCCATGAATTGAGAATAAGATAAACCATGAGGACGAACACCTGCATTGATACGTTGTATCCAGATTGCACGGAAGTTACGTTTTTTCTGTTTTCTGTCGCGGTAAGCGTAAGTTAAACCTTTTTCAAGAACGTTCTTTGCAATCGTAAGAACATTTTTTCTTGCACCCCAATATCCTTTTGTTTGTTTCAGGACTTTTTTTCTTCTGGCTCTTGAAGCCACCGAGTTAACCGATCTAGGCATTTCTTTTTTTGTTTTTTGGTTTCAGCGTTCTTACAGTTAAAAGAAACTTATTACTGAGTACCTGGTTATTAATAGTTAAACTGTGATTAAAAATTTACGGAAATTATTTTCCAATCGTCAACATGGCTTTTACACGTGGCATATCCGAAGGATCAACCAAGCCTGAATGCGTAAGCGCACGCTTTGCTTTTGTTGTTTTTTTAGTCAGGATATGGCTTTTGAAAGCATGCTTTCTTTTTACTTTTCCTGTTCCAGTAATCGAGAATCTCTTCTTCGCACTGGAATTCGTTTTCATTTTAGGCATCTTACTGTTTTATTTATTTGATTTTATAGTTTTTCTTCGTGCGCCGAAGCTTTATGCGAAGGCGTATTGTTTTTCTTATTTATTTTATGATCCTCAGCCTACACTAAAGATTCGGTTGTCGCAGGAAAGAAGAATCACTTCTTCTTTGGTGCAATTACCATGATCATTTTCTTTCCTTCCAGCAAAGGCATTTGTTCTGCTTTTCCATATTCTTCCAATTCACTTACAAAGCGTAACAATAAAATTTCACCTTGCTCTTTGAATAAGATGGAACGGCCTTTAAAGAAAACAAATGCTTTTACTTTTGATCCTTCCTGCAAAAATTTAATGGCGTGATTCTTTTTAAAGTTGAAATCATGCTCATCGGTTTGAGGACCAAAACGTATTTCTTTAATAACTGTTTTAGCAGCTTTTGCTTTTAATTCTTTCTGCTTTTTCTTCTGATC
>CAZMRM010000272.1:0-5617 GCA_964568515.1 uncultured Chitinophaga sp.
GTCCAACGATGTTACCATTGCTCCATCGGATCGATTGGAAATATAAAAGAAACAGCATGGTAACAAGCGCCAGTGTAATACTTATATTTTTGGAAGACTTAATGCCCAGCACAATAGGCATTGTTTTGCATCCGTATTTTTTATCTCCTTCCACGTCTTCCATATCTTTAATGATTTCACGTATTAAAGTAACAATGAATGCAAAAAAGGATATTCCCAGTGTAAATTTCCATTCTTCCTGAAGGCTGGTTTCATCAATCATTTCAGCGTATATTTTATGAACCGGCATAAGTTCATATAAACCAACGATGAAGGGAACAAGAGCCGTAAAAAGGGAAATCATGATGTTTCCAATCAGGAACTGTCGTTTAAAGTTAGTAGAGTAGAACCATAACCCGATCGCACATAAAACATGGACAATCACTAATTTCATTGATCCCGCTTGATGGGAAACATATAATGCGATCAGAACAGCCAGGATATTAATAACGGTATGTGCTCCCATTGCAACACGACGTTTTACGCCTTTGTCTATGACCAGGCGTTCCGGCTTATTCACTCGATCAATGGCAACATCAAAATAATCATTGATAATGTATCCGGCTGCAGCAATCATTACAGTTGACAGGACTAATAAAAAGAATTGAAAATTGGTTAATTGCAGTTCAAAATCATGAATACTTAAAAGAGGGTACAACAAAAACCAGCGTACCATATATTGAGTAAATGCAATGATAAGCAGGTTTTGAACACGAATAAGTTTTAAAAATGCAAGCATGATAAATAGAACGTGTCTTAAATTTTTAAAAGCACCA
The DNA here is from genome assembly GCA_964568515.1 of uncultured Chitinophaga sp. GTDB lineage: Bacteria > Bacteroidota > Bacteroidia > 2-12-FULL-35-15 > 2-12-FULL-35-15 > 2-12-FULL-35-15. The sequence continues at coordinate 816 of CAZMRM010000272.1, forward strand.
GTACAAAAGTACAAAAATTAGTTACCACACAAAACCATCCTCATCCATCCACTTGTTTTGAACCTTTAATACCTGTTCAATAACATCACGTACAGCACCTTTTCCGCCTCTTTTATCGGAAATATAAATACAAATATTTTTAATTTCGGATGCAGAATCCTTTGGACAGGTTGGTACACCCACCTGCTTTAACACATCATAATCCGGGATATCATCACCCATGTATAATACTTCAGCCGGTTTCAGGTCATGGATTATAAGCCATTCTGAATATTGATCCATCTTTGTATGTGCTCCCAGGTAAACATCCATGATGCCCAAACCATTCAAACGTTTTCTTACCATTTCAGATGTTCCGCCGGTGATAATCGCAATTTTATAGCCCTTTTTTATAGCAAGCTGAAGTGCATAGCCATCCTTAATGTTCATTACTCTTGCCTGCTCTCCATCCGGAAGTAAAGTCACTGATCCATCGGTAAGTACTCCATCCACATCAAAAATAAATCCTTTAACCTTTGTTAAACGGCTTTTGAAATTTTCCATAATTTAAAACACTTTCTGAAAAAACATTAACTGCTTATATGATCGCTTACTAATTTATAAATTGTTTTCAATTGTTTATCCTTCGCCAATAATTTTAAATGAGCATTCATTGTTTTCTGATCCTTTCGTATAGCTGGTCCTGTTTGCATTTTATAAGGATCGCCGTTTTTAATTTTTTCTGCAGTTTCTGCAATCAGCGGTTTCAGCAAATCGAATGATAAGTTGTGCTGTAAAAGAATAGCAGAAGCAATGGTGTACATATGGTTGGTAAAGTTACAGGCAAATACAGCAGCTAAATGCAGGATTTTACGCTGTTTGGAGTCAATCTGCTGTATATTGGAGCTGATGCTTTTAGCAAGTGATTGAAGCGATGAAATGCTTTTTTTATTGTTGGCCTCTATGCAAACCGGTACGACGTCGAAATCCACATTTTTTTCTTTTGAAAAAGTTTGAAGCGGATAAAATACACCAAAATTCCTGGAACATTTTTTCAGAACGTTCATTTCTACCGTTCCGGAAGTATGAACGATCAACTGCTCCTTTATTTTTATTTGTTTTGCAACCCTGGAGATGGCATCATCCTTCACAGAAACAAGAAAAAGAGCGGCATTTTGGTCTAATTTTTTTAGATCGGTAATAGGGGTTGCGTTCAGCTTTTTAGCTAATGTGGTAGCTGGCTTTAAACTTCTGCTGTATACTTGCAGAATGGTGTATCCGGCAGTATAAAAGGCTTTTCCCATTTGGGTTGCAACGTTCCCGGCACCAATAATCACAATTTTTTGACTGGAAACAGCTGTTTTCATAAAAATAAAGTTGATCGTTAAGTTTTTTTAACGCTAAGAATCTTATGCCCTTCTTTTCGATCGTTCTACAATCGCCAGTACACTACCGATTACCATAATGATACAACCTCCCCAAAGAATATTAATATACGGAAAAACAAGTGCCTGCATCACAATAAAATCTTTCTTGTTGGACTTTTTTTCTTGTAAGGAAATTTCAATACTTCCCGAGTCAGGATTAATTTTCCAGAACATAAATTGTAAACCCAAAGGTTCTACCTTTGCGGGTAATGGAGGATCAATGGTATTGTTGCGTATGACAAATACAGGGCGCGCAGTATACACTTTTTCAATGTCCAGCACTCTCAGGTTGGCAACTACGGCAATATCATTTTCTTTGAGATTGTATGTTGTTCTGTCAATGTGTGTTGACAACGAATCTAAAATAATAATGGCATTGGAGGCAAAAAGGGTATCTCCTTTTTTAACAGTAAATTTTTTTGCTAATGTGTATTCATTATCTCCTTTTTCTGTTTTTTCTTTCAGGTTTTCAAGATCAGCATACGTCACATGTGTGTATATATCAAACGTTGGAAAATGGCGTGTATCCGGTTCTGCTACATTTCCCAGTTGTGGATTAGGATTGGTTTGGACAAGAGGAGATAATGTAAATTCCTTATTCAGTTTCCCATCCCCAGCTCTGCTGAAGTAATCCACATCAAAAAAGATATTGACTCCTTCAAATCGTTTACCTACATACGTAACCTGATAATTGCCCATAGGTAGCGTATCGCCCTGTATAAGAAGTATATTTTCGTTATTGGAAATTTTTTCACCTATGCTGTTGATATCTTTTCCTGAAGTGTTTTTCGAAATTATTTGTTTTTTGGATGTGGAAACCAAAGCACCCAATAAAAGCAGTGCAAAACCGATATGTGCAACAGAGGCACCAGCTTTTTTAATTTTACCTCTCAAAACAGTAACTATATAACCTGCATTTGATAAAACAGCAAAGATGGTTGAAAACATCAGTAAAATATAATGAGCCCTGGTCAATGTCAGAACATATGCAAATACAGCTGTTAAAAGAATTGCACCGATGAATGAATAGGACAATCGTTTGAAAAATTCTTTCAGGTTCGTGTCTTTATATTTAAAGTATTGACCGATGGCAATCAGTAAGGTTATTACAAAAGCAAAAGGCAGTTGCCAGGTATTATACACTTCAATTACGTTTGTAGCAGGTGCTATTTTTTGATTGAATAATTTGTTCAATACCGGAATCGATGTATACAGAATGATCTGAAGAGAAGAAGCAAACAAAATTATGGCCCCGACAAACATCCAGAATTCACGTGACCACAATCCTTCTTCTTCTGTTTTTTTAAAGAAAAATTTGCCGTTTGCAATCAGCAATAATGATCCCAGTAAAATAAAGAAAAATAAATAGATCAATAGTTGTCCCGACATTCCATTATCACTAAAGGCATGGACAGAGGTTTCTCCTAAAATGCCGCTCCTGGTAAGGAATGTAGAGTATAATATCAGAATAAAAGTTAAGATGGATAAGCCAAAAGTAATGAAGAGGGACTGGCCTTTACTTTTGTTGACAAGCATCACGTGTGCGGCACCAACCAATGTGAGCCAGGGTACCAACGAAGCATTTTCTACAGGATCCCATGCCCAGAAACCACCAAAACTTAACGCTTCATAGGCCCATGCACCGCCCATCAGAATGCCGACTCCCAATACTGCCACGCCCAAAAAGGTCCATGGAATAGCCGGCTTGATCCAACTGATAAATTCTTTTTTCCACAAACCTGCAATGGCATATGCAAAAGGAACAACTGTTAAAGCAAATCCTAAAAACAGGGTTGGAGGATGGATGGTCATCCAGTAATTTTGAAGCAATGGATTTAAGCCTTTACCATTTAATTTTTCAGCATAATGGGGATCGCTAAAAATGGGTGAATTTAAAAAATTCGGATGGTTGCGTAATAAAACAGTAAAAGGGTTACTGCCAATAAGATGATCCGAAATAACAATACCCAATAGCATAGAAGCCAGGAAAACCTGTACCAGGGATAGGATGGACATAACAGGAGCTTCCCATTCTTTAGCGGAACGTTGAAGAATGACCCCAATAACTACATGCCAGAACGTCCATAATAAAAAGCTTCCTTCTTGTCCCTCCCAAAAACAGGAAAGAATGTAACGCATCTGCATTTGTTTGTTACTGTGATGCCATACATATTCATATTCGAAGTAATGATTGTAAAGCATGATGAAGAGGGTGGCTACAATTCCCAGCACAGATAAGCCATGTATACGAAAACAAGTGCGGGCAAAGCGTTTCCAGGAAGGACTATCTTCATTGTTTCTGGATGCAAAAAAATAAGAAAGGCTGGCTGCTAGTGCGAAAACAAACGAAAGGATAACGAATACATTGCCTAATTTACCAATTAAAAGATGCTCTCCAATGTATTCCATAATTAAAGTTAAAGGCTGAAAGAACTACATATAAAGTAGTTGTAGTGAATGATTATTTTGATGCCGTTTCTGTTTCCTGAAGTTTTCCTTCGTTGTATTTAGACGGGCACTTCATTAGTATGTCTGATGCTTCAAATGCATCTCCTTGCATTTTGCCTATCAAAACAATTTGTTCGGAACGTTCAAAATCCTGTGGTTTATTTTTATGTAAAAGCACTTTACATTCTTTTCCTTTATTATCAATCATGTAAAATGTAAATAAATTGGCGTTGATCACCGGATTATATACCGTTTCCTTCTCTTTGTTTAATTTACCAACCACATGAAATTCGCTTTCCGGCTCTTTTGCAGCCTCAGAAAAACTGGCATAGGTACTGGTATTGTTTAAGGTTGTAAAAATGGCTCCGATGGCAACAGCAATAAAAATAATTCCGACAATGTGTACTTTTTTCATGAAACTAATCTTTTTTTAGCGCTTTTTCTAACTTACCGATCTTTCTGTCTATCATAACCAGGTAAGCTATAATTCCTGCAAAGATAACAACAAGTGCGCTTATTACTACGTAAATTTTACCAGATTGATACAAGGCATCTGCCATTTCAACACTGGAACTGGCTGCCTTGTTTTCTTGTCCAAACATGCCAATTTGAATGCATATCAGCGCGAACAGCAAGATAGATTTTTTGTTAAAAAGAATGCTCATTGGATCGTATTTTTTGTTGTAATTTTTCGTATCTGACTCTTAATGTATATATCCAGATGCAAAGCAGTATCCAACCCAATACCGCAGGATAAAATACCATTCTCATCGTACTGTCAAGATCATATTTATTAAAGCCGGGGTTCCCACCGTTTCCAGGATGCAGAGAATCACTCATACGCGGCAATACCATTAAAAAAACGAGAAGCATTACATAAGCAAAAATATTGTAAACTGCGGCAACGCGTGCTCTTTTTTGTTCTTCTTCAATAGAGCCGCGTAAAGT
>CAZMRM010000273.1:0-1988 GCA_964568515.1 uncultured Chitinophaga sp.
TCATTGTATTGTTTTTCCACAAAATTCACATTTGTGCCCTCTGCTTTAAAACGGTTATTATTTCTTATCTTTTTCCCTTCTTCAAAAACATTGTAGTTGCTGATATCATTTACAAATGAAACATAGTGAGGAGAGCCCGTATTTAAAAAACTGAAATCTGCATTCAATTCCACATTTTTAACATCATTCATTTTTAAGGAAATAAAGCCTGGTTTAACAGCAGCAGCATGAGACCCATCTATTGCAATAAAATAAGCCTTTTCTTTTACTAAGTTCAGTGTCCTTGCAAATTCAACGATGCATCTCCCTCCATTACCACACATACTGCTTTCTCTTCCATCGGAGTTATAATAAACCATTTCAAAGTCAAATCCTTCTTTGCTTTGCAATAACATGAGACCATCGGCCCCAATTCCAAATCTTCTGTCACATAGTTTTGTAACCAAAGCATGATTGTTCCGGCTAAATTTCAAATCTCTGTTATCGATGATCACGAAATCATTTCCAGTTCCCTGATATTTATAAAATGTAAATTTTGTTTTCATATTATTTGAAATTACTTAAAATCCCTTCATCAACAATTCTTTCGAATGGTTTAAAATCTGAATTGTAGTCCATCTTATAAATTACGTTCGCTTGTTTCAGATATAAAATGTTATTAAGTGCATATAATTTCAGATTTTGAGTTTCTGTTATTCCATACAAAATTACATTGTATTTGCTTAATTTGTATCCTTTATAATTTAAAGGTGATTTCCAGAATTCTACTTGCATGGAATGCTTAATCATTTCATCTCTTGGATCTTTTATGTCACTTACCCTCTCAAGTAATGAGTCCTGATGAGTTTTGACATATGGTGCGTCCAGGTTTATTAATTCAACGGTTTTTATACTGAGCAATTCATCTTTTCGTACGACAATATTGTCCGACCCTGTGCTTAGTTTAAACAACGAATCGTTATGAAAAACAGAGTCCCTTGTCGATTTTTTAGTTTCTGGTTCAGTAGTATTAACAGGTTTTTCACTTTTCTTTTTATTATCTGATTTTGAAAATGTTTTTTTTTGAACCTCTTCAGGTTGAGCAGTTGTATTTTGATGATCAAGAAATGTTTTTGCAAAATTTTTGTAAAAATTCAGCTCTTTAAAATAATTATCAAGCCGAAGTATAAAGAATGTTCCGGCAATGACAATTCCGAACAATAAACCCAATAAAAATGGTTGTACTTTTCTCTTTAAATCGTTCATTGTTGGTGTAGTCTTTTTTATGCAGTACAAAGGTAATGCATCCTTTGAAAGCCCCGTTAATTATTGTTAAAAATAAAGTAAAATGTTATATAGGAATAAACTTTGTACCTGCAAAGGCGTTAAAAAAACAAAATAAAAATACAAGAAAAATGAAAAAAATAATTGGAGCTTTTCTGATCGCAAGCATTGGGGGTTTTACAGCTTTAGGTATTGATCATTTCATGGAACCTAAAGTACAAAGTAGTTCACAGATAACTTACCAACCCCCGGTAAAATATGTCAATTTGCCCGGTTCTGTCCCGGAAAGTGTCATTGACTTTACAACAGCTGCAGACTTGTCAGTTCATGCTGTGGTGAATGTCAAAACAACTTATCCTATGCAGAGTGTCAATCAGTATATGTATGATCCATTCAGGGATTTTTTCGGCCAACGTGCCCCTCGCCAGCAAGAAGCACCTATGTCTACCGGATCAGGCGTTATCATCTCACAGGATGGTTACATTGTTACAAATAATCATGTGGTGGATAATGCAGAAAAAATAGAAATAACATTGAATGATAAACGCAGTTATACGGCTGATGTAATAGGAAAAGATCCTTCTACGGATTTGGCTTTACTTAAAATAAAAGAAACCAATCTCCCTTTTATCAACTACGGAAATTCAGATGATGTAAAAGTTGGAGAATGGGTATTGGCGGTTGGAAATCCGTTTAACTTAACGTCTACAGTTACTGCAGGTATC
>CAZMRM010000273.1:1998-5600 GCA_964568515.1 uncultured Chitinophaga sp.
AGTGCAAAAGCAAGAAACATCAATATTTTGGCAAATGATCGGGCAAAAGGACAAAATCCGGTTGAATCTTATTTGCAGACAGATGCAGCGGTTAATCCTGGTAACAGTGGTGGGGCTCTTGTAAATGCGAAAGGGGAATTAATTGGTATTAATTCTGCCATAGCTTCCAATACCGGCTCTTATACCGGCTATTCATTTGCAATTCCTGTAAACCTTGCACGTAAAGTTGTAGCCGACCTTCTTGAATTCGGTGAGGTGCAAAGGGCCTACATTGGTGTTAGTATTGAGGATCTCGATTATAAACTTGCAAAAGAAAAGAGTATTAATGACATCAAAGGTGTATATGTAAATGGGCTGACTGATGGTGGATCCGCTCTAGAAGCAGGGATCAAGGAAGGTGATGTAATTACAAAGGTAGGAGAGGTAGATGTAAATAATGTACCTGAATTACAAGAGCAAATCAACCGTTACCGTCCCGGCGATAAAGTGAATGTGACGTTAAAGCGTAATAATCAGCTGAAGGTTTTAAGTATAGTGCTAAAAAATAAAAATGGTAATACAAGCGTTGTGGAAAGATCCAAAATGGAAGTAGTTTCAGCTTTAGGAGCAACTTTTGAACCCATCAACGAAAATGATATGAAAAAATTAAATATCACGAACGGTTTGAAAATAATAAAGCTAGGGGCTGGAAAGCTGATTAACTGTGGTATAAAAGAAGGTTTTATTATTACGAATGTCGATAAAAAGAAAATTTCAACAGTGGATGATATTCGTTCAACACTTGAAAATAAAAAAGGTGGAGTGCTTATTGAAGGTTTTTATCCCAATGGAACGAGGGCATATTATGGATTTGGGATGTAAAAAAAATGTGAACAACCTCCCTTTTTTTGTCTTCTTTTAAAGGAAATTCGTCAACAAAAATTGAATTTTAATCTGATTTATAACCATTTATTAACAATTGGTGAATTATAGTTTAAGATTATCTGAAAGAATTCTGAAATTAAGTGCTATTAAATAGTACATTTGCAACTGATTTATTTACTCCATTATAATATATCCAGATCAAAATGAGACAGCTCAAAATAACCAAATCAATAACCAATCGTGAAAGTGCCTCTTTAGATAAGTATTTACAGGAAATTGGCCGTGAAGAGCTAATTACTGCAGATGAAGAGGTATCCTTAGCAAAAAGGATCAGAGATGGAGATCAAGTTGCATTAGAAAAACTGACTAAATCAAATTTACGTTTCGTAGTTTCAGTTGCAAAACAATACCAGAATCAAGGACTTAGTCTTCCCGATTTGATTAATGAAGGAAACTTGGGTTTGATCAAAGCAGCAAAACGTTTTGACGAGACACGTGGTTTTAAATTTATATCTTATGCCGTATGGTGGATTCGTCAATCCATTCTTCAGGCATTGGCAGAACAATCACGTATTGTAAGATTACCGTTAAACCAGGTTGGTTCCCTTAATAAGATCAATAAAGCATTTTCAAAACTGGAACAGCAATATGAGCGTGAACCAAGTGCAGAAGAACTTTCCCAGATCCTGGAATTACCTCAGGATAAAGTGGCAGATACAATGCGTGTTTCCGGTCGCCACGTATCCATGGATGCCCCTTTTGTAAATGGTGAAGAAAACAGTTTATTGGATGTATTGGTGAATCATGATTCACCACGTGCAGACAATATGTTGATGAATGAATCCTTACAACGTGAAATCGAACGTTCATTATCTACTTTAACAGAAAGAGAACGTGATGTTGTAAAATTGTTTTTCGGGATCGGTATTAATCATGGCTTGACATTGGAAGAAATAGGTGCCAAATTTGATCTGACCCGTGAACGTGTTCGACAAATCAAAGAAAAAGCAATCAGAAGATTGCGTCACAATTCACGTAGCAAATTATTAAAATCATATTTGGGCTAAAAAAAACCTGAAATGAACCTAACCGCGCAACATTCAGTTGAAAAGTTTTCAATAACTATCACTGCATGTTGCGCGATTATTTTTTTTATAAACAACAAAAATCTCTAATCATTAACTAAAACAAAACAAACATTACAACACCTATGACACTCGACACTACGAAGCCAACAGAAGGCAAGGCAAAAGGTTCTTATGAGGCAGAATTGAAGGATTGGATAGAACATGAAAAAGCAGCCATTTCACTGATTAGTTCTATTGGAAAATTATGGTTTGAAAAATCCATAGAGTTGATTCTTTTCAGAAATCAGTTGGTAGACAGAAGTGCAAGTCAGATTATGAATTTGCACTTGTATTCAAAGGATATTGTAAAAAAACCGATTAGTATCATGGAATCCGTTCAACTGGCGGATGAAATATATAAACTGGATATTTGTGCTTCACGGATTGATATTGGTAAATTAGCATATGAATGGCAACAAGAAAAAAAACAATACCCTCAGGCCGTCGATTTTATAAAGTATAAACTCAAAGATTTTATTGGCAAAAAACAAACGATCACACCAAAAGATGTTGTTTTATTTGGTTTTGGTCGGATTGGTCGTATTGCAGCAAGAGAGTTGACTGCACAGGCGGGCAAAGGTGAGCAATTACGCCTGAGAGCCATTGTTACGCGTGGAAACAGCAAAGAAGAAATTATAAAACGTGCAGATTTATTGCGTACAGATTCTGTGCATGGGCCTTTCCCGGGAACAATTGTAGAGGACTTGGAGAAAAAAGCATTGATTATCAACGGCCACACTGTTTACATGATTGATTCTAAAAATCCTGAAGATGTGGATTATATGGCTTATGGGATCAATAATGCTTTATTGATTGATAATACCGGTGTTTTCAGAGATAAGGATGCTTTGAGCAGACATTTGAAAGCAAAAGGAATTGCGAAAGTGTTATTAACCGCTCCGGCAAAAGGAGAAGTACCAAATGTTGTGCATGGCGTAAACCATGAAACAGTGGATGTAAAGAAAGATACGGTTTTCTCAGCAGCTTCCTGTACAACTAACGCGATTATGCCTGTCCTGCAAGTAATCAATAATACGATCGGTATTTCCAGAGGACATATAGAGACCGTTCATTCTTATACAAATGACCAAAATTTATTGGATAATTATCATGCAAAATACCGAAGAGGACGTTCTGCTGCATTAAACATGGTAATTACAGAAACAGGAGCTGAAAGCGCATTGAAAAAAGTGTTACCCGAATTATCCGGAAAATTTACCGCTAACTCCGTGCGTGTCCCAACCCCTAATGTATCATTGGCGATTTTAAGTATGACTGTTAATAAAGAAGTAACCAGGGAAGAGGTCAATGAGATATTAAAAGACGCCGCTTTAAATGGAAAGCTGGTGGAGCAAATTCAATATGTTAATTCAAATGAGTTCGTTTCCACTGATGTAATTGGTAATCCCTGTCCTTCCGTATTTGATAGTCAGGCCACTATTGTCGGGCCCGATAAAAAGAATATTGTACTGTATGTATGGTATGATAATGAGTACGGTTATACACGTCAGGTGATCCGTTTCTCCAAATATATTGCTGAAGTTAGAAGAATGGTTTATTATTAGTTTTTTAACTTCTGGTTCAAGATCCTGCAGTCATACAGATTGCAGG
>CAZMRM010000274.1:0-4054 GCA_964568515.1 uncultured Chitinophaga sp.
AAAAAAAAGAATTTATTATCCGGATACGGATGATCTGATAAAAAGCTGGATGAAAAAAAACAAGTATCAACTTATTCCTTTAAAATCGGACCCAGCTCCTGTGGAGTAATTTATTTACCAGGAAGGTGGCCCATACAATTATCCATGGCGAATAATACTGTATAACAGGAGAGTTTCATTGTTAACAACGATTTTCTTTTCGTATTGTAAACCTAATTTTTCTAATAACCGAATGGAGTTCTCATTATCTTCTAAAACTGTTGCAACAATTTTTTTATGATGAGGGATTACTTCATCCAGTAATTGCTTCGTCGCTTCAAAAGCATATCCTGTTTTCCCGTAGTGTTGCAAAAATGCATATCCTATGTCATAATTTTCAAGGTAGTCCCGTTTCATAAACGTTACAACACCGATGGAAGTTCCTGTATCCTTTAGTTTTACTACCCAATAATTAGAAATTGGATTTTGCCTGATCTTTTCAATATAAGCAGCAGCATCGGCAAGTGTTTTAATATTTTTATCCCCAATAAATTTTATCCATTCCGGTGTATTCAATAATTCAAAAATAAATTCGGTGTCTTGCAAATGTAGTTCTGACAAGGTAAGACGAGGAGTATGTATACTGTTTTCCATAGTACAATTTTAAAGAATAAAATTCAGAAAACAACGACCAGGCAATAAATCACTCTTGTTTATATGGAAGAAGTAATGTAAAAACAGCTCCAATGCCGGGCTGACCGGATGCGAAAATATCACCATGATGATTTTGGGCAATTTTTTTACACAATGCCAAACCTATACCGGTTCCGGCAAATTCTGTCTTTCCGTGCAGACGCTGAAAAATATTAAAAATACGATCTGCATACTCCTGTTGAAAACCAATTCCATTATCAACAAATTCAATTTTAAAATAAATGGATTGTAGTTCAACTTTAAAATAGGTAGCCACTTGTTCTTTTGTTAATGGATGACAGGATATGGTAATAAGAGGTGGCACATCGGGCTTTGCATATTTAAGCGAATTGGATAAAAGGTTTCCGAATAATTGAGCCATTTGAAGAGGAATGGCTTGTATGGTTGGCAAGTTATCGCATTTAATCACTGCCTGTTTTTGTTCAATGGATAACTCATAATCCGTTTTTGCTCCTTCTATGATTTGTTGAAGGTTAACCATTTCAAAAGTTTCATCTTCATTTCCGAGCTGGGAAAATCGCAACACATCTTTTATCAGCTTAGCCATTCGTGTGGTAGAATTATTTATTTTGTTTAAATAATTCTTGGTGGTATCATTGACTTGATCCAGGCTATGTTCCAGCATTTGTGAGAATGTGCTTATTTTTCTCAAAGGTTCCTGCAAATCATGTGATGCGATATAGGCAAACTGTGCCAGCTCTGCATTCGATTTTTGTAATCTTTTATTGGCCTCAGCCAGCTCTCTGGTACGTTCTATAACAGAAGTTTCAATTTTTTTTGTTGCTTCTTCTGCTGCCATTCGTGCCTTTACCTGTACGGTCATATCTACTGCCACATGAAGAATACCTACCGTTTTATCATGTTCTTTTAAAGGAATATAAGAAAAGGTATAATATCCTTGTTCTTTTATACCATTTTTTACAATCTGTACGGGCATTTCATTTGCGAAGAAAGGTTCTCCTGTAAAGTAAACATTTTTCACTATCTGCCAGACAGGTTGTGTTTCCAGTTCAGGCATTGCTTCAAGCGCCGGTTTTCCAAGAATAGAACTATCCCTGTCAATCAATACCAGCATTTCATTGTTCACGGTTTCAAAAACAAGGTTTTCTCCACGAAACACGAGCATGGCAACCGGTGCCTGCTGTACCATCAAGCGGAAACGTTCTTCACTCTCCTGTATTTTTTTTCTGCTTACCACCTGATTGGTTACATCAACTGCCATGTGATGGATACCATAAATATTCCCATCTTTATCGCGAAGTGCCTTGTAGGTGAAATCGAAATAAAAAGATTGTAATTTACCACCAACAATAAGATCGGCTTTTTCTTCTTTTCCAATATAAGGAATACCAGTTGTATAAACCGTTTTTAAGATATCCAGAAAGGGCTGTCCTTTTAGTTCGGGTATTGCGTCTCTTAATAATTTCCCAATCACATTGTTTTCTTTCCCCCAGTAACCTATCATAATTTCATTCGCATATTGTATAAGCAAATTGGACCCGATATAAAGAGCGGTTGCAACAGAAGACTCTTCAATTAATGTTTTGTAACGGTATTCTATTTCCTGCAGCTCTTCTTTTGAGCGTTTGCGGTCGTGAATATCCGTAGAAATGAATATCCATAAAAAAACATGCTCCTTCTTATCTTTTATGGGTGATGCTTTTACAAGATGCCAGCGATAGTTACCTTCAGCATTCTTATAACGGATTTCCGTAGTAAAGGAGTCTTTATTGATGAGTGCATGTTTAAATTTTGTTTTTATTTCTTTTATATCATCCGGATGCACAATGGTTTTCCAGGCATCATCTTTAGAAGACGAAGGCAGATTGGTATATTTATGCCATTCATTGTTGTAAAAATTAACTTGTCCGGATGGAAAAGCTGTCCAAGCAATCTGAGGTAAAATATTCAGTACTTTTTCAAGTGTGTTACTTGATTCTATTGTATCAGTTTTAATCATTCAATTAAAAATTTAAGTTAAAACAGATTTTAACAGCATTACCAAAGAATCAAACTTGTTTGGTTTTGTAATAAAATCAAGGGCTCCCAATTCTTTAGCTAATCTTATCGTTTCTCTGTTTGAAGTAGTCGAAAAAATAATAACAGGAATACCTTTTAGTTTTTCACTTTTTTTAACTGCATTTAAAAACTCCTGCCCGTTCATGACAGGCATATTTAGATCCAAAAATATAAGATCCGGTGTGAGAAGATCGTTTTTAAGCTGTTCCAATGCTTCCGTAGCATCCTGCCTTAAATTACAGGTAAGGTTAGCAGATATCTTTTCAAGAGCGGCTGAAAAAATTTCATGATCATCCTGATCATCGTCTATCAGCAAAATATTTTGGTAGCTCATTATCTGCAGTTATAATTTTGACAATTAAAACAGAAACACTAAAAGTAAAATAAGCGGTAGAAAATTTAATTAAAAGCGCACTAAGGAAAGAATAAAAAAATAGAATACTAATATGGTACTTTTTTTGAATAAATCCATATAAAAAAACATTTATTTACATTTTTCCTGAGTTCCCACAGGAAAGTATTTTTTTATAACCTTTTATTCAGGCATTTCAGCCGGTCCTTCTAAAATAAGGTGTTTCACTCTACTACTTTTTCTGCTTCAAAATTGAGCAGATCTGCTACTTTAACTTCCAGCGCATTGGCTATCTTTAATAGAGTCTTAAAAGTTGGATTGGTATTACCAGCTTCAATCCGTTGCATATTGGGCTTTTTAAAATCACATGCAATGGCCAGGTCTACCTGATTCATTCTTTTTTCGAGTCTGATCTTTCTGATGTTCTGACCCAATGTTTTGATGTATTCTAACTCTGTCATTTTTTGCATAGCCACTTTTACTTTGTATTTTTAATCAAACATTTTTCTGAAATGAAACTTTGAAACTTTTCTTTATACTGATCTGCAATTTTAACATGTGCATAATTCTGCATAATTACTTGTCCCCGCTCTATCACTAAAATTTTATCAAGAGCAATTATAAATGAACGGTGTACTCTCATGAATTTTGTTGGGGACAGTTTATTCTCCAGCGATTTTAAACTCATAATGGTCAGTACAGGCTTAGTCATTCCTTTTATCCATATTTTAATATAGTCCTTCAATCCTTCAAAATATAATACTTCTTTTAAATCAATTTTTATCTGTTTGTATTCAGATTTGACAAAAATAAAACTGGATAAATCTTCTGTTCCGGAACTTCTTTTTAAATGCTGTAATTGGTACCATTCTTTTGCTTTGTTCGCTGCTGTTAAAAACTCTTCATAGTTAAAAGGTTTTAAAAGATAATCCAGGGCATTTACTTTAAAACCTTCCAATGCATAGCTATCAAAGGCTGTTGTAAAGATCA
>CAZMRM010000274.1:4064-4793 GCA_964568515.1 uncultured Chitinophaga sp.
CTTTAATATCTTTATTTAATGTTTTTGAAAATTCGATCCCATTTATTTCCGGCATTTGGATATCCATAAAAACCAGGTCGATTTTCGTTTTATTTAATACCTCCATCGCTTCAATTGCGCTGCTGCATTTGGCTTCACAATAAAGAAAAGAAGTTTTAGCAACATACCTGCTCAACAATTGAATTGCTAATGGTTCGTCATCAACTATAAGACAGGTAATTTTCATGGTTGTTTTATTAGCTTAAACTAACTTTCAATTCAATAAAATAATCACTGCCGCTGACACCACTTTTCAACTCATACTTTTCGGGATAAATCAATTCCAGTCTTTTCCTTAAATTATTAAGGCCAATTCCTGAACCACTTTTATCGGATTTGCTTTTAGGAAAGTTAGTATTTTTACTAATAAAAAATAATTCATCTCCTTCTACTGTCATCTCAAAAAAAATACTGGAGGCCTGTGTAGCAGATACCCCATGTTTATAGGCATTTTCAATCATCGGAATAAAAAGTAAAGGAGCAATGTAATAACTGCTGTTTTTAGTTTCAGGAAAAACAAAACGGGAAGCCGTTCTGTCATTGTGCCGTAGCTCCATCAGTTGAATATACTTTCTCAAAAAATCAATTTCCAAAGAAAGCTCGATTTTATCTTTACCGACATCATACAATAAGTAACGCATAAGTTTACTAAGATTATGTATTGCTTCCTGTGCTTTGGAGGGTGACTGC
>CAZMRM010000274.1:4803-5592 GCA_964568515.1 uncultured Chitinophaga sp.
GGTGACTGCTCTACCAATGAATAAATATTATTAAGCGCATTAAAAAAGAAATGCGGTTGCAGCTGGTATCTTAAATGTTGTAATTCTGATTCCAGGTTTTTGTTTTCTATCTCTTTCTTCTCCGACTCTGTTTTTAACCAATGCTCTGTGGAACTCATTGCTACAGCGAAAGCTACAGGAACAAAAAAAGAAATGAGATCGGCCAGTATGAAGGTTAAAATAGGTGGAGGCGGAAATTTTTTAAAATCAGGCAATGTACCGCGTTTGGCATCAAGTTCCATTAAAAAGCCATGGCATTCTCCATTGACCCATAAGAACAAAGCAATTATTGCCGCGTTGATAAGGGCATATGTTAAATAGTTACGTTTAAACAGTAGCTTATTGATTAAGGATAAATAGTTAGCATAGAAGACTATCATATATTCTATCAGTGGAACCCAGGTATGAACAATGATCCAGGAGTAGTTTGGTTTTTGGTTGGGAGGAACAAAAAAAATAGGGAATGCAAACAATACCACCCATATGATTATATGAATGGAGAGTCTGATGCTTTTATTATATTTAGAAATCAATCCCATATCAGCTATTCCTGCTTTTGTACTTCATAATGATAAGGTATATGCCACACCAATTATGTATAAATTTTGGGGCGCTATGACATTGAATTCACGTTGTATCATGTAGTAAAGAGAAAGCGAATGCCGTTGATTAAGTTTATAATCCAATCCGAGTGTATACCGGATCCGGTCCCAGCTTCCGTTTCTTGCCCTGTCCCGCGGATTGTTCCAC
>CAZMRM010000275.1:0-2863 GCA_964568515.1 uncultured Chitinophaga sp.
TACATAATTTGGTAACAATGGAGCTGTACGTTTTTGTTGTAGAAGTTTGATCTGTTTTCTCTGATAGCTGTAATGGCTCTTTGGGGGAAATATTTTTCTGTTTACGTACGTTTCGGATCATCGTCACCAAATCCATAATCACTTCAAATTCCCTTATAACAACATCATCAGGTTTGTTGGTAGTTGGCCATTCTGAAACAAGGATACAATCTTCATCATCGCGTTTCGTAATTAAATGCCATATTTCTTCAGTAATGAATGGGATAAACGGGTGAACAACTTTAAGCAGGTTTTCCAGAAAATAAATGGTTGCATCATATGTTTCCTTATCGATTGGTAACGATTTACCCTCAACAAATTCCGGTTTAATGATTTCCAGGTACCAGGCGCAGAAGTCATCCCATATCAATTTATAGGTGGCCATTAAAGCTTCACTCATACGGTATTTTGAATACAAATCATTGATTGAATTCAGTTGTTCATTAAACTTTGCTTTAAACCATTTGATCGCAATTGCGTTTCCTTTTGATTGTTCGATGGATGGATCTACTTCCCAGCCTTTAATTAAACGGAATGCGTTCCATACTTTGTTTGAGAAATTCCGCCCTTGTTCACATAAATTTTCATCAAATGGTAAATCGTTTCCAGCCGGAGAAGAAAGTAGCATTCCGATGCGTACACCATCAGCACCATATTTTTCAATAAGTTCAATTGGATCAGGAGAGTTTCCTAATGATTTACTCATTTTTCGCCCTTGTTTATCTCTTACAATTCCGGTTAAATAAACATTTGAAAACGGTTTGCTTCCACGATATTCATATCCTGCAATGATCATTCTTGCTACCCAGAAAAACAATATTTCAGGAGCAGTAACGAGATCATTGGTAGGGTAATAATATTGAATATCTTTTCCTTGCGGATTTTTAAAGCCGTCAAATACGCTGATTGGCCAGAGCCAGGATGAGAACCATGTGTCCAATACGTCTTCATCTTGTCTAATATCAGTAAGTGTAACGTCTGGATTTTTTGTTTTTAATTCTTTAAGGGCTTCTTCCTTCGTTTTGCAAACCACCATATTGGATTTATTGTCGTACCAGGCAGGTATTTGTTGTCCCCACCATAACTGACGGCTGATGCACCAGTCATGTACGTTTTCCATCCAGTGCTTGTAGGTATTAATGTATTTTTCCGGAATTAATTTAATCTCATTGTTGAGTACATTTTCCAGGGCCGGTTTGGAAATACGGTCCATTTTCAGGAACCATTGAAGCGACAATTTAGGTTCAATCACGGCATTGGTACGTTCACTGTATCCCAATTTATTTTTTATATCTTCTACTTTGGCAATCATACCCAGCTCTTCCAGGTCCTTTGCAATTTTTTTGCGGACAATAAAACGGTCTTCACCAACATAAAATCCTGCAGCGGCACTCATTTTACCATTTGGATCTATTGTATCAATAGTTTCCAGCTTGTGCTTAAGTCCAAGTTTATAATCATTAATATCATGAGCAGGGGTCACTTTTAACGCTCCTGTTCCAAATGCCATATCAATATAATCATCAAAAATGATGGGAACAGATCGGTTTACGAATGGAATAATGGCGTTTTTCCCTTTTAAATGAGTATAACGCTGATCATCAGGGTGCACACATACGGCAGTATCTCCAAGTATTGTTTCGGGACGGGTGGTAGCAACAGTTATCCAGTCGTCCTGAGCACTTTCAATTTTATATTTAACATAATATAATTTGGAGTTTACTTCCTTATGGTTTACCTCTTCATCTGATACAGCTGTTAAGCCTTCCGGATCCCAGTTTACCATACGAACTCCTCTGTATATTTCTCCTTTTTTGTATAAATCAATAAAAACATCAATAACCGCTTCGCTTAAATCGTCTTCCATGGTGAACCGGGTGCGATCCCAATCACAGGAGGCCCCTAGTTTTTCCAGCTGTTTTAGAATAATACCACCATATTTTTCTTTCCATTCCCAGGCATGTTCCAAAAATTTTTCTCTTCCGATTTCTTTTTTGGTAATTCCTTTTTCTTTCAGCATTGCCACTACTTTTGCTTCCGTAGCAATACTTGCATGGTCAGTACCCGGAACCCAACAAGCTTCAAAACCAGACATTCTTGCCTTACGAATCAATACATCCTGAATAGTATTATTCAGCATATGGCCCATGTGTAAAACTCCGGTAACATTGGGAGGGGGGATAACAATGGTATAAGGTTCGCGGTTGTCAGGTACTGATTTAAAAAATTTATGCTTTAGCCAATGCTTGTACCATTTGTCTTCTGTAATTTTGGGGTCGTATGTTTTAGGAATTTCCATAATAAATTGCTTACTTTCGTTAAAAAAAGAGTGTCAAAGGTAGCAAAATTTATATTTATGTTTTCCATACTGTGGCACGATTTTAGATTATTTGGCGCCGTGAAAATTAATGCTCAAAACACTTTATATTAAAATGAAAAAGATACTACTTACACTTAGCATTTTAACCTGTTTGACGCTCATGAATAATGCTCAGACAGCAAATCCAGCAACTACTGCATCCGCATCAGCCACACAGGCAGATATTAAGTTTGATAAAGAAATTCATGATTTTGGAACGATTCCTTACGCTGGAAATGGTACTTATGAGTTTAAATTTAAAAACACCGGTAAAGAACCATTAATTATAAGTAACGCTCAGGGGTCTTGTGGATGTACAGTTCCGACTTATCCTCAGAACGTACCGATAAAATCGGGTGAATCCAATGTGATCAAGGTTACTTATGATACAAAACGTCCGGGAAATTTTACAAAAACGGTAACCATATACTCCAATGCAAAAACTCCTGAAAAAGTAATCACTAT
>CAZMRM010000275.1:2873-5566 GCA_964568515.1 uncultured Chitinophaga sp.
CCTTCAAGCGGAAAAAAAGAGAATGGGTCCGTACCCTTTGAAAAACACTAATTTTATATAATCTAATTAACTAAAAACAATAAAAACAATGAAAAAAGCAATTTTATCAATCGGTTTGTTTGTTTGTGTTGCGATTGGTGCAAAAGCACAAGAAACAACCACTCCCAATCCGGTAAATCCAAACGCCGCTAAATTTAAATTCGACACAGAAGTAATAGATTATGGTACTATTGAGCATAACGCAGATGGCAATCGCGAATTCAAATTCACAAATGTTGGAAAAGAACCTTTGATTATTTCAAATGCAGTAGGTTCTTGTGGATGTACTACTCCGCAATGGCCAAAGGAACCAATTAAACCGGGTGGAACAGGTGTAATTAAAGTGCATTATGCAACAGATAGAGTTGGGGCTTTCGAAAAAACAGTAACTTTAACATCAAACGCTGATATTCCTTCAAAAGTTCTTAGAATTAAAGGAGTTGTTAATCCCGATCCAACCCCTGCAACTCCAGCTGAAAAACACTAAAAACACGTTTTAGCAACAGTATAGGGTTAAAATTACAGTATCTCTCAAGTCCTCTTCTAGAATTTAGAAGGGGATTTGTTGTTTAGACAGCTTGGTATTGAATAAGTTTTTAACTTTGCCGCAATTTTAAAAAACCTACTAAAATGCCAAAAATTTCTAACAAAGGGCAGGTGATGCCTGCCTCACCAATCCGCAAATTGGTTCCTTACGCTGAAGCTGCAAAAAAATCAGGAAAAAAAATTTATCATCTGAATATAGGCCCCCCGGACATCGAGACTCCTGAAGTGATGTTGAATGCTATAAAAAACACGGATATTAAAGTGTTAGAATATTCGCATTCTGCGGGCATTGAATCGTACAGAAAAAAATTAGCAGGATATTATGATGGATATAAGATCAAATTGGATTATTCTGATATTATTATCACGACAGGAGGTTCTGAAGCAATAGAAATTGCCATGATGACTTGCTTTAATGAAGGAGACGAAATCATTATACCAGAACCATTTTATGCAAATTACAATGGATTTTCCTGTGCTGCCGATGTAATAATAAAGCCGGTTAAATCATTTATTGAAAATGGTTTTGCATTACCACCTATATCCGAATTTGAAAAATTAATTACCCCTAAGACAAAGGGTATCATGATTTGTAATCCGGGTAACCCTACCGGATACCTGTATTCAAGAGAAGAATTAGAACTTCTTAAACAACTTGTTGTAAAACATGACTTATTTTTATTAAGTGATGAGGTATACAGGGAATTCTGTTATGATAATAAAGAGTATGTATCCGTGATGCACCTGGAAGGAATTGATAATAATGTTGTTCTTCTGGATTCCATTTCTAAAAGATACAGTGCCTGTGGCGCACGTATCGGTGCTTTGATCTCAAAGAACAAAGAAGTGATTTCTACTGCCATGAAGTTTGCTCAGGCACGTTTAAGCCCTCCTACATTTGGTCAAATTGGTGCAGAAGCGGCATTAAATACACCAAAAGAGTATTTTACGAATGTAAAAGAAGAGTACGTTTCTCGCAGAGATTTGGTGATTGATGCATTGAACAAAATGAAAGGTGTTTTTGCCCCCAAACCTAGCGGGGCATTTTATTGTATTGCTAAATTACCTATTGATAATGCAGATAAATTCTGTCAATGGTTGTTAGAATCTTTTGAATATGAGGGACAAACGGTAATGCTGGCACCTGCAACCGGATTTTATTCAACTCCAGGCTCAGGAACCGATGAAGTACGTTTAGCATATGTGCTGAACAAAACAGATTTAACAAATGCGATGAAATGCCTGGAAAAAGCATTGGAAGTTTATCCGGGAAAAACAAGCTAATTTCTTTTTTAGCCATTTAGAAATTTTAGATAACTTTTTGAAAATACCGGCGTAAGACAATCAGACTTTACCCCGATTTTTATTTCTCAAAAAAACTGTTAACTTTAAATTTCCAATAGTGGCGATGATCAGAGCTTTTAGAATATATAACTATAAAACACACACAGCGGTTATCCGTTGTGTGTGTTCTTTTTTGGCTTGCCTTCTTTTTATGCGCCTGTCGGCCGGACCCGGTGACAGCTTAAAAATCAATACCTCGGATTTAGTTCCAGCCAAGCTAAACATTCCTGCTTCGGATGACAAACGTTTAAGTGAATTGGTTGATCAGCTATTTGATATGGAAACGATTCCAGAGGGAATGATAGAAGATGTGCAGGATGCAATTACTTGTATCAAGAATAAGAATTCACAGAAACAAATAAAATCTGCCGGCTCTTCCTTTCCGGCAGATGATTTATATACCAGTTGGGAGATCAATAACCTTTTCCCCAAAAAGGATATGCTTCAAATGAAAGGTGATACAAGTGTGAGTCTTGTATTAGAAGGGAATATACAAGGTGATTATTTTCATCCTTACAACGGAGTTCTTACTTCTGAATTTGGCTGGAGAGATAGCACTCAACACAATGGAGTAGATATTGATCTTAAAAAAGGAGATAAAGTTTCAGCAGCATTTGATGGAATGGTTCGGGTTGCAAAAAACTGCGGCGGTTTTGGAAATGTTGTTATTATCCGTCATTATAATGGTTTGGAAACGGTGTATGCTCACCTTTCAAAAATAAAAGTTAAGCAGAACAGGATGGGACAAGACGAGACGATGTTGG
>CAZMRM010000276.1:0-2364 GCA_964568515.1 uncultured Chitinophaga sp.
CAAACAAATTGGTATTCAGCATACACCTTATAGCATCCCTTTTGTTCCCTCTATTATGTTGGATAGAATTTTTTGGAGTGTACTGGCGGGCATTTGTTTTGGTTGAACGGCCCGATTATTTTCAGGAGCGTCTCATTTCATGAGTGATGTATTCAACAAACAGATTACATGGCCGCTTTTGTTCCATTACCTACAGGATTACTAGCCGGAATGGGATTTGCAGCCGTATTTGCCGGAGCAGCCAATACACCGATTGCATGCATTGTCATGAGTATTGAATTATTTGGTATACAGGCAGGCGGATATATGGCAATAGCTTGTTTATTTTCCGTATTTGTTTCAGGAAAAGGAATTTATTATTTTCATAGAGGAACATAAGTCGTTTAAATTTTAAAAAGCATAAGATTTTCTTAATCATCAACTCCTTTTAAATTTTTATCTTTAAGAGATATTTCAATAAGGATGAAAGGAAAAAATCATTTTCTGTTTCTGATCTGTTTTTTACTTATTACTTTGTTTTTCTGTTCCTGGGGAACCTTTGGCCACGAACATATTAATAAAGGAGCCGTGTTTGCGCTTCCTGAACAAATGCAATTGTTTTTTTACAATCACATCGATTTTATGACGCAAGAGTCCACTGTACCTGACTTGAGAAAATACACCATGCAGGATAAAACAGAAGCACCAAAGCATTACATCGACCTGGAAAAATTTGGCAACATGGATAGTATTCCAAGGAAATTTGCAGAAGCATCTTTAAAATACAAACCGGAATTTTTGAATGAATATGGGATTTTACCCTGGCATATTCAGGAGATGATGGACAAACTGACAAAAGCTTTTAAAGAAAAACGAAAAACAGAAATCTTGTTTTTAGCTGCCGACCTTGCTCATTATCTGGGTGATGCGCACATGCCTTTGCATACAACCATCAATCATAATGGCCAGTTAACAGATCAAAAAGGGATTCATGCTTTGTGGGAATCGCGTTTACCAGAAATGTTTGGAAAAAAATATAACTATCATACACAAGAGGCTTTATATATAGAGGATATCATGAAGACAACCTGGGAGCTTATCAAACGTTCCTATCAGCTTGCAGATACTGTGTTGATGACCGATCGTAATCTTCGTAGACAATTTACAAATGAAGAGATGTATAAGATGAATGCAAATGGAGAAGTAGTAAAAAATAAATTTAATCAGATTTTTTTTACAGATGAATATGCGGAAAAATATCATGAAGCGTTGAAAGGAATGATAGAAAAACAATTACAGGCATCTATATTCTGTGTCAGCAGTTATTGGTATACAGCATGGGTAAATGCAGGGAAACCAAATCTGAAGGATCTGGATCCGGCGGATATCAATCAGCAAAATGAGATAAAACTACAGATAGAACTGAGATCCTGGAAACAGGGTAAACTACTTGGTATTGAAAGTGAGACAGAATTTTGAATGCTTCAGCATCTTCCCATTTACAAATAATTTAATGAAAATGAATTCATACACTATGTTTAAAAATTTTATAATAAGCTGTTGTTGTTTGTCAAGCCATTTGATTTTTTCGCAAACCTTTGAACGTCCAAAAATGGTAGTCGGAATTGTAGTGGATCAAATGCGTTACGATTATTTATATCGTTACTGGAATAAGTATGGTGACAACGGCTTTAAGCGTCTTGTAAGAGAAGGCTTCGAGTGTAAGAATGCGAATTATAATTATGTTCCGACCTATACAGCACCTGGTCATGCCTGTATTTATACCGGGACCACCCCTTCCGTAAATGGAATCATAGGAAATGATTGGTATGACAGGGAAAGTGGAAAAGTTGTTTATTGCGTAGCCGACAACAAAGTGATGTCCGTCGGCAGTGCAGCGGAAGAAGGGAAACGTTCTCCCCAAAATTTAATGACCACTACCATAACAGATGAATTACGATTGGCAACCAACATGGGATCAAAAGTAATCAGCATTGCTTTTAAAGATCGGAGTGCTGTTATTCCCGGCGGGCATATACCGAATGCAGCATACTGGTACGATGGAAATGGAAATTTTATTTCCAGTACCTATTACATGAAAGCGCTACCAAAATGGGTGGAGGAATTCAATAATAGAAAATTAGCAAAAAGGTATTTGAGTGAAGACTGGAAAACTCTTTTACCAATCGATCAGTACACAGAAAGTCTGCCGGATGATTATTCTCATGAAACAAAATTCAAAGGAGAAGAAAAACCTGTCTTTCCGCATCGTTTACCGGTATTGATGGATGCCAACCGTGGGCTGAATCTGATAAGATATACTCCCTTTGGAAATTCGTTATTAAAAGATTTTGTGAAGGAAGCGATTGTTTCTGAAAATTTAGG
>CAZMRM010000276.1:2374-5510 GCA_964568515.1 uncultured Chitinophaga sp.
AGTTCATACCGATTTTTTAGCCATATCATTTTCTTCAACGGATTATGTAGGACATGATTATGGACCCAATTCCATTGAACTGGAAGACACGTATCTGCGTTTGGATAGAGAGCTGGCAGAGCTATTAGATTATATTGACAGCCAGCTTGGAAAAAAAAATGTATTGATTTTTTTAACAGCGGATCATGGCGTGTCACAGATTCCTGCTTATTTACAAGAACTGAGGATACCTGCCGGTTATATCAAAGAATCGCAAATAGCCGACTCTTTAAATACCTATTTAAACACCCTATATGGAATAAAACCGGTTTTAAAACTAATAAACCAACAGGTTTATTTGGATCATGCATCTGTTGAATCAAGGAACCTGTCGTTAACAGATGTTCAGGAGAAAGCGGTTTTGTTCCTGAAAAAATTTTCCAAGGTGGAAGATGTGGTATCTGCTGGGAAAATCAGGAATGATGTATATTTCGAAGGTCCCAGATTGTTGATGCAGCGGGGATTTAATACAAAACGTTCGGGAGATGTATTGATCAATTATTTACCGGGTTATGGTAATTTTTATAGTCAGGCAACCACCCATGGTTCTCCTTATAGTTATGATACCCATGTTCCTTTATTGTTTTATGGCTGGAATATAAGGGCGGGAAATACTTCTGAGCCGGTTGCCGTACAGGATATAGCAGCGACATTAGCTGTTTTATTGAACATACAGTTTCCAAGCGGCTGCACCGGTAAGCCCATTCTGTCGATAGAAAAAAATAAATAGCTATCCCTGAAAATTCTTTTTACTGTGTGCCCCGTCACAGTAAGGTTTGTTGTCAGAATGACCACAACGGCAGAGTGCTGTCATTCTTTCCTTTTCTGTATGCTTGCCATTCGTATCTTTTATCATGATGCTTCCATGAATCAAAAGCGGACCATTGGGTGTTACTTCAATTAAAGGCATCGGTCCTGCTTTTTTTACCGTTGCAGTTTCATTTTTCCGTTCATAGTCCAATGCGCCAGAGGGACATTTTTCAACTTGTTCACGAATGTGGTCTGAAGGTGCGCCATTCATATTTACCCAGGGACGTTCCTTTGGTTTAAATACTTCACCAAGTTCTTTCCAGCAATGTTTGGAGTGTATACACAAATGAGGCTTCCACAGTACCGTCAAATCATCATTGTTGTATCGGATTGTTTTCTCTTCCGTCATTTATCGGCTATTTTTTCATTTTACCAAATGCTTCTGCAAACCAAAGTAACTCTTTAAGTAAAGCCCCTGCTTTTTTGTCGGTTGCTTCTTTATTTGCAGTGGCATTTCCTTCCTCATCAAAACTATTTTGAACACTGGGAACAGGGAATGGTGGAAAAACAGGAACAGCTCTGATTTTTAAAAATACCGTCTGAATTAATGATAGGGCATTCACTCCCGCAAAACCTCCGGCAGAAACACTTGCCAAACCAACAGGTTTATGATACCATTCATTGTATAAAAGGTCTACTGCGTTTTTCAAGCTTGCAGGATACCCGCCATTGTACTCAGGAAATACAACAATAACAGCATCTGCATTGGAAATTTTTTCTGAAAAAAGTTTTTCTTTAGGTCCCGGATCCGGCATATGTGAGAGTCGTTCTTCCAGCACAGGAAAATTAAATTCTTTTAAATCTAAAATTTCACAAGTTGCTAAATTATGTTCTTTGATATACTTATCAAAATAAAGAGCTACTTTATGACTTTGGCGACCAATTCTTACACTGGAGGAAATAATAGCAATGTGTGACATATGTGTATTTAAGTTGAAGAGGTGAATAACTAATGCAAAGCGAATTTAAGATTTTTTTAGAGAATGTTAGTGTGGTCTAATTAGAGCGTATGTAAGAAAATACAAAAGTAGGGAAACGTTATTTAGCATTAGGAGTCTTTGGACTTTTTTAATAATTGCCATGGTTCAATGTCGAGTGCAGTAGAAAGTTTTAATAAGGTGGCGGCAGTGTGGTTATGGTTTGTTGTTTCAAATTTGCCAATATGAGATTTTTCCAGTCCAGCTCTTGCAGCAAGCTCTATCTGGGTTAATCCTTTTTGATGTCTGAATTTTATAATGTTTTCCCTTATTAAAGAAAGTAAACGTTCTTCATCATCCATGTACACGAAGGACGATGAATAATTCCGGCCTTTAGGTACATTATAATGTAGAATTTGTTATTTTTGAAACAGGAATTGAATAATCAAACATTCGTTAAGAGTAAATAGAAATTAAGAAATGAACAGAAATTTTATTCAAGTATAAAAATGGCCGTGAGAGATATTATTATTTTTCTAATGTCATTTGGAATCTGATAAACTGGTTGTAGAAAAATTTTAAATGACGATCTGAATGTCATCTGCACTAATATCCATGCGGTTTATCGATTTCGCTCGAAATTGTAGGATAGCATGTTTATTTGCAATTTGAAATTGTATGGCTATGTTTTGGAGCAACGTCCTACAATCACAAAAATTAAATTATAGTTTTTTTAAAATCTCTATACTCTTCTGTAACATTTCATCTGTAAAATCAAGATGCGTCACAAAACGTATGGCTTGTTTTCCAAAGCCTGTGGCCTTTAACCCTTTAGCGGCCATTTTTTCTACAAAATCCTGTGGTTTTATTTTTTTATCCAGATTGAAAATAACAATGTTGGTATAAACCGATAATACATTGTCGACGTAGCTTAATTGGCTTACTGTTTTTTCCAATTCCTTTGCACGTCTGTGATCGTCTTTTAAACGTTCCACATGATGATCCAGTGCATAAATACCAGCAGCAGCCAGATAGCCGGCTTGTCTCATGCCTCCGCCAAACACTTTGCGCACACGTCTGGCTTTGCATATGAATTCTTTATTTCCTAATAAGAGTGATCCAACAGGGGCACCTAATCCTTTAGACAAACAAACGGAAACAGAATCAAATAAATTTCCAAGGTCAGCCGGGGAATAATCTGTTTCCACAATGGCGTTGAAAATACGTGCACCATCGAGATGATAGCTCAGTTTATTTTGCTTGCACACTTCCGCCAGTTCTTTCATTTGATTCAATGAATAATAAGTTCCCCCGGCTTTGTTCCCTGTATTTTCAATACTTACCAGCGCTGTTTTGGTCATCCAGTCATA
>CAZMRM010000277.1:0-5488 GCA_964568515.1 uncultured Chitinophaga sp.
ATTTTGGTCAGCTTAAAATAGAATCTGTAGGAAGCGGAGTCCATTATATCATTCCTGATTCGGTAAATTTTGATTTGTTAATGTCTCTTGATTTCTTTTTTGCTGATGCAGCATTGGATAAAATGGCAGATCATATTGTTAATACTGCTGAATTACAAGCTACTGATTTTTCGAAGCAGGTATTTGAAAAAGGGATGCGCGAATTATTAGGAAAAGAACAGGCGGATAAACTGATCTCTCAACTAAATTTGTATGGTTCCTATAAAAAAATGCCGGATGAGTTAAATAAAACATTGTTCCTAACGGATGTTAAAATGAAATGGAACAAGGATACGCGTTCCTATACATCCTCCGGAAAAATAGGAATAGGAAACATCAGCAAAAAGCAAATTAATAAATATGTTAATGGAAGAATTGAGTTGGTGAAAAAACGTGGAGGTGATATCTTGAATGTTTACTTGGAGCTTGATCAAAATAACTGGTACTATTTTAATTATACCAGAGGGCTTATGTTAGCGGTTTCTTCGAGTGAGGCATTTAATAATGTGATTAAGGAACTAAAAGCTGATAAACGTGAAAAAACAGGGAATAAAGATAAAAAAGAACCGAACTATTCATTTAATATTTGTCCCCCAAGTAAAAAAACACAATTCTTACGTAAAACTCAAAGCACAGAGGAATAGTGATCAACATCTCTAACATACTATTTCTTGTCGGAGCTTATCTATTAGGATCCATACCCACTGCGGTATGGATCGGTAAATATTTTTACAGAATAGACGTTCGTGAATATGGCAGTGGAAATGCCGGAGCTACCAATACCTTCAGGGTATTGGGTAAAAAAGCAGGGATCCCCGTATTATTAATTGATGTATTGAAAGGATTTGCTGCTGTTTGTCTCGCCTATCTGAGTCATTATACACCCAATTCCAATCAGCTGATCAATTTGCAACTGGTATTGGGTATTGCTTCATTGGTAGGTCATATTTTTCCGATTTTTGCTTCCTTCAGAGGAGGAAAAGGAATTGCTACCTTACTGGGAATCATTCTTGCGATACATCCTTATGCAGCACTTGTTTCCATGGCAATTTTTATTGTCGTATTACTGACATCCAGCTATGTGTCTTTAAGCTCAATGATAGCTGCTGTTTGTTTTCCGGTTATTGTAATAGGGGTATTTCAAACAAGCGCGCCTTCACTGATTATCTTCTCCATACTAATTGCGATCATGGTATTGATCACTCATCAAAAAAACATAGAACGTTTATTAAGAAAAGAGGAATCAAAAGCAAGATTAATAAAGAAAAAAAAAAATCAAAAAGTGATGACCCCGGTGAGTAGTGAAACGGAAGATTAGGTTTATAATGGGTGTAACTAAATTTACAATTGAATTGTCAGCTTACATTCGCACACAGCAGTTGAAAATAAGATATCTAAATAGCGTAACAGTTGACTATAAATAAGAAAATAAAACTTTTTTTTGTTTTTTTAAATCTCTCCTTCTTAAGTTTAGCTCAGGAAAGAATCATTATTTCCGGGCAAGCTTATGATAAAGAAAGTAAGCTGCCCTTGCCTAAATTGATGGTGATCAACAAAGCTACAGGTAACGGATTGTTTGCTGATTCGGAAAGTAAATTTTCAATTGTTGCCAAATCAACAGATACCATACTTTTTTCTGCTGTCGGATTTAAAATCAAAAAAATATGTTTAAAGGATTCTGTTGGTACACGTTTTTATGTGATGGTGCCACTGGAAAAATTGTACTATACACTAAAAGAAGTAAGCGTATTTGCTCCCCGTACACTCAACGAAATAGATAAAGACATTTCTTCACTGGATTCTGTTCGTTCCTTTAACCGGAATTTTCGCGATATTGAAGCAATAGAAAGTCCCATCACCTACCTGTATGAACGGTTCAGCAAATTTGCGAGGTCCAAGCAAAAAGTGGCCATGTGGGAGAATGAAGATCTGAAACGTAGTATTCTAAGGGATCTGTTTCGTATTTATATTAAACATGATATCATCGATTTGAATGAAGAAGAGTTTGATGCATTTATCAAATATTGTAATTTATCCGAATCATTCATAAAAAGTGCATCGCAATTCGAACTGGTGATGGCCATCAAAGGAAAATACGAGAGCTTCAGATTCCGGTGGAAATAGGGGTACCTTGTTTGCTACACTAAACAAATATCCTGTTATTTGGCCGTGACAGCCAATATCTTCGCAACAAAATAATTATTGTTGCATGATTGCCTGGAATTCCGCTCCTTTTTTTCGTTTACTGCTACCCTTTGGTACAGGTATCCTTGCTACTATATTTTTTCCCCTTTTTCCATTAAACCAACTGCTTGTTGTTGTTACGTTTTTTACTCTGATCGTTTCATTTTTTATTATTTCAAGATTCTCAAGAAATTATCGTATTTCCTGGTTATATGGTCTTCTGACCAGTATCACACTTTTCTTTGCAGGTTATCAAATTACCGTTTTAAAAACGGAACATTTTTCCAATCGTCATTATCTGAATTATTTAGAAGGAACGGCTTTTTTGCACATCCGGATAATTTCTTCCGGAGTAGAAAAAGAAAAATCGATCAAGACAATCGTTGAATGTCTTTCTGTATCTCAAAACAGGAAAAGCATTTCTGTTAGCGGCAAAGCAATGATTTATTTTCAAAAGAATCCACAATCATTGAATTTAAGGTCAGGTGACGAACTTATTGTAAAAAATAAATTTTACCAACTGTCCAAAGCAAAGAATCCCGGAGAATTCGATTATCAAAAATTCATGTATTATAAAAGCATTTACCGGCAGGCAATTTTAAAGTCAACGGATTGGATACATACAGGCAAAAACTCCTGTAATTATATGATGCGTATTTCTTTAAATCTTCGAAATAAACTGCTGGACATTTTTAAACAAGCTAACCTGGAAGGAGATAATTTTGCGGTCGCTGCAGCATTACTTGTTGGTTATACAGATAAGCTAGATACGGACCTGCTTTCAGCATATTCACAAACCGGTGCATTGCATGTTTTATCGGTATCCGGTTTACATGTTGCCATCGTGTTCATACTATTCAGCAGGGTTCTCTTTTTTCTGAACAGATTTAAATATGGTATCCTTTTTAAAGTCCTGTTGCTTATTTTTTTTCTGTGGTTTTATGCTCTCCTTTCCGGATTGTCTCCTTCTGTGTTGAGATCTGCAGCGATGTTCAGTTTTATTGTATTTGCAAAATCACTCAAAAAGCAGTCAAACATTTATAATATTTTATCGGTATCGGCATTTTTATTATTATTATTCAATCCTTATTTACTGCTGGATGTGGGGTTTCAGTTATCTTATCTGGCAGTTGCCGGAATAGTATTCATTCAGCCTTATGCCGAGCAACTGAAAAGAACGAAAAGTTGGCTGATGAGCCAGATATATGATTTAATAAGTGTTTCCATTGCAGCTCAATTGGCAACATTCCCATTGAGTTTATACTATTTTCATCAATTCCCTAATTACTTTCTTCTTAGTAACCTCCTTGTTATTCCGCTCTCAACAGTCATTATGTATCTTGGTATTTTTTTAATTGCGGTTTCTTGGAATCCTGTTTTATTAAAATATGTGTCTCTGCTGTTCTCAATGCTTTTGTCGGTTCTGAACAAAACAATCTTTTACATAAGTCAATTCCCTTATGCTATAACCAATGGTATTTTTATTAGTGGCGGGCAAATGTGGTGGCTTTATTTTATACTATTCACGTTTTTTCTCTTTTTTATCTATAAACGGTTGTTGTTTTTGAAATCATTTTTAATCGGTAGTATCGTATTGATGACTTCTCTGATTTTAGAACAATTGAAACAAATGCAACAACAAAAAATTATCGTGTATTCGATTCCGGGTACAAGTGTAATTGACTTTATTTATGGTTATGAACATGTAATTTTTGTAGGGGGAAAAGCAGTCAAAGATCCTGGAACCTGGCAAAAGAAAATAAAAGCAGTTGCTGACGAACTGAATCTGCATACACCTTTGGTGATTGATAAAGACGTGAAAGCACCTTTTGTTTGTATAAAAAATGGTATCATACAATTTATCGATCAAAAAATAGTCGTAGTAAAGGAATGCAGGAAAAACAGATTGCCCGGAACAAAATTGCAGGTTGATTATATCATTATGACAGGTGATGCAGATGTTGCGATTGCTGAAATTAAAAAAACATATGCAGTTCGTTGTATCGTATTTGATAGTAGCAATTCATTCAAAACCGTTAGAAAGTGGGAAAAAGAATGTATAACACTTGGTCAATCCTATTATTCTGTACCAGATTCTGGTGCCTTTGTCTGGGAATAGATCGAATTACGTAAATTTGCTGAATGAATTTCAAGGTAGGTGACAAAGTTAAATTTCTGAATGAAAAAGGAAATGGTGTGGTAACACGCATCATTAATAAGAATACCGTCGGAGTAACGATCGAGGATGGTTTTGAAATTCCTTATGCAACTTCGAATCTGGTAAATGAAACAGACAAAAATATCACGCTTGTTGTTCCTGTTGTTGCAGAGCAAAATCGTGTAAAATCTGCGGTGCAGGAATACGTGCAGAGCCCTGTACAGCCGTTTATTAAAGAGGAAAAAGAGGGAGTGTATTTAGGATTTTCTCCTGAAAACGCAAAGAACATAACAGGTTCTTCCATCAATGTATGGTTAATGAATCACACGTCTTACACGATCCTGTTCACCTATTCTGTTTGGAACAATGGCAATTATTTGACGCTGGAAACCGGAAGTATTAAAGGAATGGATGTGGAATTAGTACAAACGATTCATCGAAAGGAATTGAATGATCATCGCAATTTTAAGATTGACGCCTTATTTTTCAAAGAAAAGGCGCATGAACATCAATCCCCGGTTAGCAATATCATCAAGTTAAAACCGATAAAACTATACAAGGAAAATGCATTTAAGGAAAATGGTTTTATTCAGGACAAAGCGCTGATTTTCACGGTATACAAGCTAAACGACAAACAGGAAGTATTCGAACCATATATGATAACAGAGAAAAAATTATCGAAAATCCTGTTTCAAAAGAGCAAAACACCGGAGAAACCCAAAGTATCGAAGCCCCATGTCAATAATAATCCTGCCAATGAAATGGAAATAGACCTTCACATTGAAGAGCTGTTGGATGATTATAGCAATATGAGTAATGCGGAAATTATTCAGGTTCAGCTGAAGTATTTTCAAAATGCCCTGGACAAGGCAATGAACGAGCATTTCAAAAAACTGATTGTTATTCATGGAGTAGGTAATGGCCGACTAAAACAGGAAGTCAGGGCTCTGATAGCCACTAATTCTTCATTGAAGTATTACGATGCATCCTATGCCAGATATGGATTTGGTGCCACAGAAATTGTCTTTTATTAGTATTTGGAAGGAGGAAGAGTCTTTCCCTTGTGTTTCGTTATATTTGCTATCTTTGCACACAGGCCGTTCTATC
>CAZMRM010000278.1:0-5485 GCA_964568515.1 uncultured Chitinophaga sp.
TTCTGTTCCATCCGAGTAATGTGTGTTGATAATGGTGGATTGTCCAAGAAACACATTTACCGAAACTCCGCCTGTAACATACCACCTTATTTTCTTACCCGAACAGAAGTAATAATTAATTTTTAAAGGAATATCCAGGTAGTAATAGTTTTTCTGATATGCAATTTTTGATGAAGTCTTGTAATAAGGTAAGGGTGTATTGTTTAAATCATATTTTTTTGTGCTTTCACCTTTATTGGTAAACAATACCTGAATCTCAAGCGCAAACCGGTTATTCAAAGTATACATTGCATGAAGTCCGAAACTGTAACCGATCTTCGCCACTTCCATAGAGTCACGCATATCTGCCATCCAACGGCCATCGCTATCTGCTTTAAGGGAACGGTAACAAACATCGGGAGATAAAATAATTCCAAACTGTGTTTTGCAAGGATGAGTGCTATCACCTGTATCACTGAGAGAGAAGAGTGGTAAAAATAAGAAAAGAAGACTTTTAAAAAATGTATTCATTGTTATTTGCTTTAATTTAATACGCAGCGTATGCTAAAACCATATGCTTTTGGACCGTGATAGCGGAAAATATTTTTGTTTTTATAATCCAGGTAACGGTACCATACCTGATCACCCTGTAAAGTAGATGACCACCAAAATCCGGTTTGTTTGGCATCACCATCTCCTTTTGTTCCATCGAAGAAACGGCAACCGCCCGGCAGTGCGGAGAATCCGGATTCATTGGTTGCCCATACATCACCGAACGGAATCCAGTAAGTTGCACTACTTTCGTTTTCCTTCATTAACTTTTCGGCTTCTTCCGAACCCCTCCATCCTGTTTTGTTTGCTTCCTCCGTATTCATTCCAAGAGCTCTTTCCAGTTCTTTCCAGTCTTCATCGGTAGGTACATGCCAGCCTTCCGGTGCTATGTTTTTTATGTTGTTTACTGCATACCAATTGTACAAATAGTTTCCTTCGGAATATAATCCTTCTGTATATGCGCCTACGGTATCACTTTTCCATTCAACATCCATTTCCGGAAGGATAGATTTGATGCTTGTACCATCACGGTATTTGGTAGCTCTCAGATCTTCAGCCATCCACCATTGATTCCCAATTTTAATTGTTTTGTAAGTGTTGCCTTCCATATCATGGATCGTTCCCGTTTCCATTACAGGTTCCGGTGACGGATCTTTTTTACAAGCAACAAAAAGTAAAGTAAATACTAGGAAACATAGTTTAAAATGGAAGTTCCTGCAAAAAATAATGTGTAATGTATTCATGATTTTAGTTTCTTTTCTGGTCATCAATAAATGAAATGATGTGGTGATTAATCTTTCATGAAAAGTTTGCTTTCCTTCACTGTTCCATCTACGGAAACACGTATCGAATACAATCCTGCCGGAAAAGTGGAGACATCTATTAATTGTGTAAGCCCTTCGGATGAAGAGACTTGTTCCCCTTCTTGTTTTACAAGACCATAAGTATCATATATCGAGTATTGAATTTTATTTCCTTCTTTTATACCTGTTATTTCCAGCATCAGATGGAATGTTGCAGGGTTAGGATAGAGTTTGAATTCAATACTGTTTGTAATAGTCGGACATACCACTTCGATATCGCGGTTATTGCAAAATCCAGGATAACAGCATAAAGCCGGAATATTTACATTGGCATTGGGATCATAGTTACAGGCAAAAGAATCGGTACAGCCGCATACAATAAGTGTTTTGCAGGCACCTGATTCCTCGCATACAAAATTATTGCTGTATTCCAGATAATGCGGATCTGTACAACCACAGCTTCCCGGATAGGTGAGCTGATTAGAAACAATAGCTGTTGAATTTGGATCGTTATCCGGTTTTGCAACATAGGTATAAATTTTACCGGAAGCATCTTCAATTTCAATATTCAATTCGAAGGAGATTTTTCCTTTGGTCGTTAATTGAGCAATGAGTATTTGGTTGCTATCCGGTATAGCTCCAACGATTGCTACACCGGAACCTGCTGTTAAATTCACATCACGTCCGTTGCTGTTAAATTCGGTGCCCGGTTTTACAGATCCGAAAATAGTACTGTCATAATTGGTAAATTCATCGACAATTCCAAAATGAGTGGTAGAGATAGAGGGGAGGGTAGTCGAATGAAAATGTCCGTCTGCTTCTGTTAATGCAATACCTGCAAGCGGATTATTGTTGGTCAGCATCGTGATCAAAGAACTGGCATCCGTATCCTGTGTTTTCAAAATTCCGAATCCTGTTCTGCCTTGTCTCTTTTCATAGGTTTGTCCGAGCGTTAACCAGGTATCCAATGCTGAGATTCCGTTGCTGATTTCTGTTCTGACTGTTTTATTTCCAAATGTTTCTCCATAAACAGAATTGAAAAAGGTGGATGTACTGGAGATTTTTAAATCATGATTCGCATTTCCAAATATTTTATTCAATTTATATCCCGGTTGTAAATCAACAAAGATCCGGTATGTGGTAGACCCTGTTTCCAGTATTCCATTGGTCGTATCGCTGGCATCAATGGAATCAGAAATGTAGTATGTTTCTACAATTACTTTTTCAAGCTGCGCGTATGTACCGCTTGAAAAAAGAATTGTAAATAAAATGATAAAGATGCGTTTCATGTATTTTATTTTTCTCGATTACTAATTTTGCATTTCTTACTAAAGACGATACGAAATACCCAATACGTAATTGGTTCCATATCTGAACGTATCGTAATTCGTATCCCAGTTATCAAATTTATAGGCTCTTCTTACGGGGGCATTTAACAGGTCACGTATAGTAAGACTGATACTGAAAAATTTACCCAATGCTTTTGTAATTTTGAAATCCAGCAAATGTCTTTGTAACTCATAAATATCCGGTACATTTTCAGTTACAGAGGCAATTGCCAGTCGTGGTCCCTGTACATTGTAACTAAGTGTGAGTGTAAGTCCAAGACTGTCGGCATTGTACATTAGCATACCATTCAGGATATAAGGTGCTTGTCCGTACATAGGTCTTTTAATTGTATCAACAGGAATAAAAGTATTGCCGAATACGTTTCTGTACCTGACAAAAGTTGTTTGAGAATGAACGAAAGTTACATTTGCGCGAAATTCGAGTTTCTTTTTTATGAGTGATTTCCGGCCTTCGAGTTCTATTCCCATCACGTTCGACTTATCAACATTTTGCCAGCTTACGTCCAGGAAAGTAACTAACTCAATGTGGTCTTTAAAATTTTTGTAAAATAAGCTGGCAGAAATGTTATCACCGGATGAAAAATAAGATTCCAGCCGTACATCGTAATTACTGATGTGTGCTTGTTTTAAATTTGGGTTGCCAACAACAAATTGTCGAAGCTCATAATCATATATTTTTGTATTGGATAATTCTCTGATGCTGGGGCGGGCAACGGTCTGACTGTAATTGAACCGAAGATTAGTTGGAGCAGCTTCGTCTTTTTTCAATTTATAAATAAGCGTGGCGCTGGGTAAGTAATTCAACTCATTAAGTTCACCCGGATTAATAATTTTGGTGTCACCATTTTCTACTCTTCTTAAATCATCAGGTTTTAACCCTTGTGCATTGAATGAAGTAACATCTGTATAGATCGTTGCTTTTTCAATTCGTAATCCTCCGGAAATACGCAAGTTGGGTATGATCATGTAATCAAGCATCACATAACCTGCAATAACGGAGCTTCTTCCGAATGTATGATTGCTGGGACGACTGTCGGAAACATAGAATTGAGTAAATTCTTTTGTTCCGGCTGCGGTTGTTTGCAATTCGTAATTCGAATGATCAAAAAAGGTATCCACATCTCCGTCAAAAGGTCTTCCTTTGGTTTCTACTCCATAATCATACTGATCACTTTTTTTGTAATTATTTTGATAGGCACCACCAAAACTTAGTTTTCTGGAAAGATTTTCAGCAGAATTTTTAAGAGGCAGCTCTGCAGTGATCCTGGAATCAAAAAGATTATCGGTTAAATAGCGGTAATAGCGATGAATTCCGTTTCCGATACTGCCCCCGATTTGATAGGTACCATCAGTATTTCTAAGGTATTGAAGATTTTTAAAGTCTGGTGCATTGCTTTTTCCATCAGTATATGATGCATTTAATCCGAGTTTGAGTTGTGGTCCGGGGATAAGGTGCTCTGATTTGAATTGATAAATCAACTGTCTGCGTTGTTCATAAAACTGACTTTTTGTAATATAGGTTTCATCTGATCCGCCACGATCATCCACAACATCTCTAACATTGTTGACACCATTGAAATTAGGCATAAATAAAAGAGAGATACTGTTATTGATATTCAGTTTGTAATTCAGATTCATCAGTGCACTCCAGGTATTGATTTGTTTACTGATTTCCTGTGGTACGGAATCAATCACCGGTGTTCCGTCTTTGTCGATGCGTATCACTGTTTGTGTAACTGCATTCGGATCATATTGTATGGCGCTTCCATAACGAAATCCGGCCATGATGCCCAGTGTTCTTTGAAACAGTTTGGTTTGATTTCCAATGCTGAAACTTTGGCTAAAATTCAAAGGAGCCTGGCGTCGTTTGGTTGTCCAGTTATTCTTAAAAGCTTTTGCTGCCTTAATGGCATCAGCATTTGCATTTTCAATGGCTACTGTTTTATAGGGTCCGGCATTGAATTTATCTATGGCCTTGTTAATTTCCTGTTGATTATTAAGAAATTCTTTATCTAATAATCCAAGCTGGACAAGTCCAAGGTTAAAATACATTTTGTCCCATTTTGTTGCGGCAGTAATTCCCATGGATGCAAAATAATCTCCCAGTCCAAGTGCTACAAACATACTATATGCTTTTGCATCACTTGCATTCTGTGCATTTACATCAACTGTAAATGCGAAGGCATCGTGGTCGTACTCTCTTAATCCATTGTCAAAACCGAACCAGTCGGTTTTACTTCTTTCCGATGTAAGCACATCTTTAAAGGTTGTTTGGTTGTTATAGCCAACGGATGTTTCGGCATTAATGGATAATTTTTCAGGATAATCTTTGGTTTCCAACGAAATGTATGCACCCGACCAGTCACCTGGTAAATCAGGACTTGCTGTTTTTGTAAGTACAACATTGTCAATTAAGCTGGAAGGAAAAAGATCCAGCCGTATATTGTTGGTAAACGGATCCAGGGTAGGAATTCTGGAGCCATTGATGGTCGTTTTTACATAACGGTCGCCAATACCACGAACCGTTATGAAACCATTGTTAATGGAAACGCCTGAAACACGGGCAACTGCCGAAGTAACATTTATATCTCCGGTTTTCTTCATCGTTTCTGAAGAAATAAAATCAATGGATGCCGCTGATTTTTTCTTCATGTTTTCCATGTAATACTCCTTGGCTCTCGTTGCTTTGGCTTGTATTTCTATGGTACCCAGATCCTGTGAAACAGATTGCAGGGAAAAATCTTTGGTAATCGTTTCACCCATCACGGGGTTTACTTTTTCTTTTCTTGTTCACAACTAGTC
>CAZMRM010000279.1:0-5479 GCA_964568515.1 uncultured Chitinophaga sp.
TCATAAAGCAAAACTCCTTCTTCTGCACTTATCCGTTCATCAGAAAGAACCTTTCCAGCTATTTTTTTTAATTCAACCGCTGTATGGGCACTTAATACAATTGATTCAACCTGCGTTTTCATGATTGGTAATTTAACCCTGCAAAGGTACAAATTAACCATCAAACTCGTATCTTTATACGGTTATGCTACCTAAAAAAATTCTTTTGGTGGAAGATGAAGAACATCTTCTAAAAACCATACTTTTAAACCTTGAACTGGAAGGTTACCAGGTGATCACCGCCAGTGACGGAATAGATGCCCTAAAAAAATTCCGCTCCGCCAGTTTTGATCTTATCATACTCGATGTGATGCTTCCGGAGCTGAATGGTTTCGATGTATGTGAAGAAATCCGTAAAGAAAACACCCAGGTACCTGTTCTGTTTTTAACTGCAAAAGGAACAAGTACTGATAAAGTAAAAGGGTTAAAGCTGGGTGCTGATGACTACCTCACCAAACCATTCAATCTGGAAGAATTATTATTACGTATCCAAATACTGATCAAGCGTTACAACTTTACAACCGATACAACAAAAAATATTGAACAATATGCTTTCGGAGACAATGAAATTAATTTTATTACTTACGAAATCAAAGGCGTAAACGGGGTTAAAACAGAAATTACCAAACGGGAGATTGCTTTATTAAAACTCCTCATTGAAAGAAAAGGAGAAGTCATTTCAAGAGAAAAGATCCTGGATGAAGTTTGGGGAAGTGAAGCATTCCCATCATCTCGTACCATTGACAATTACATTGTTTCCTTCCGCAAATATTTTGAAAAGAATCAAAAAGATCCCCGGCATTTTCATTCCATACGCGGTGTTGGTTATAAATTTACCGATTAACCAACCGCTTCTGAATCAGAAAATGCAT
Source organism: uncultured Chitinophaga sp. (assembly GCA_964568515.1). GTDB lineage: Bacteria > Bacteroidota > Bacteroidia > 2-12-FULL-35-15 > 2-12-FULL-35-15 > 2-12-FULL-35-15. Next base: position 912 of record CAZMRM010000279.1, read on the forward strand.
GTATTTTCCAGGTGCCTGTTTAAGAAGGATATCAGCTTTTAACAACAGCGATACACTCTATTTCCACCAACGCATCTTTTGGTAAACGCGATACTTCAACAGTGGTGCGGGCCGGCTTTATCTCTCCTAAAAAGCTTTCATATATTTTATTGACACGTTCAAAATCAGCAAAATTTTTCAGGTAGATGTTTGTCTTTACAATTTTAGAATAATCCGAGCCTGCTTCTTTCAAAATAGCGCCAATATTCTCCATCGTTTTTTTTGTCTGTTCAACAATATCCAATGAACAAATTTGCATTGTAACCGGGTCCAATGGTGTTTGACCGGAGCAAAAAACAAGATTGTCTAATTTTATTGCCTGTGAATAGGGACCGATTGGTTGGGGTGCGTTTGTTGTTTTTACAGCTTTCATATATTTTAAAATTAATTTATGGATGAGATGAATTCTACCGGTTGCAGATCCCTTTAAAAAAGCAGTAAGTACAATTAACTGTTTCTTCTGTTTGTGTAAAAGGAATGGACAGATTAAAAATATCACTAACGATTTGTTTTAATTGCAATTCAAATTTATCCAGCATACGTTCATTCAATACATCTTCCTGCTGCACCTTTACTGTTTTTATTCCTGCACTTAATTGACGGAATGAAATGATTCCGGACACCAGATGATCATTAATAAGCGGATTCATTTTATGATACATCCAGGCATACATCAATAACTGAAAACTTTTGGCCAGTGTGGCATCCTGTTGTATTTGTTCCCAATCCTCCAGTTTCAATTCACTATTATCGGCAATTCCGGTTTTGTAGTCAATTATCCTTGTCAAGGAACCATAGCTGTCAATCCTGTCGGCTTTGCCTTTCATTTTAATGTTCAGTTCATCAACTACGATCTCCGCATAGAGCTCTTCCTCCAGCGCTTTAATTATGATTGGTTTACCCTGTTTTTCTGCTTTCTCTGCTTCTGCTTTTTCCATTTTCAGAAAATTGGTAATGAATTTTACAGCGACTTTCAGGATCAATAAATTTTTACCATAATTGATTTCGGAGCTGCTGTATTTTTTTTCAAATGCAGACCAAATGAGTTCTTCAGCTTTTGCCTGCATTTGCTCTATCGCTTCTTTTGTTATTTTATTTCCGACAAAAGGTTTATACAGTAGCTCCAGCACTTCATGGATGCTATTTCCCAGCGTATCGGCACCGATGTTTTCTTCAATTTCTTCAGCAGGTCTTAAACCTGCAATGGCATGAAAATAAAATTCAAGCGAACAATTTCTGTATTTATTCAGCAAAGAAGGTGAAAACCCGGAATTTGCTTTCTCTTTTAATAATCGAACTATTTCCGGTGTCTTTTTTATACTGATTCGATGATCCGGGAATTTGGGAGCAACAGGAATATTCAATAGTTTTTCTGTTATTGAAATTTCGGGATTGACCTTCGGAAGCTCATAAAGCAATTGCGTGATAAACCGGCTCTTTTCTCCACTTCCCAAGGCATCGTTTTCTGTGTTGTATATTAAATAAATAGTACTTGCCCGTTGAAGCAGCCGATAAAAATGATATGAAAAAATAGCGTCTTTGTCCATGTATGTTGGCAATCCGAAAAAGCGTTTCAATTCAAACGGGATGAATGAATTGGCTGTTTTTCCTGAAGGCAGAATATCTTCATTACAAGATAGCAAGATCACATTTTCGAAATCAAGCGTACGCGTTTCCAACATTCCCATTACCTGCAATCCCATCAGTGGTTCTCCATAAAAAGGAAGGGCCGTACCTCTTACCAGTTGATTTAAAACACCACGAAGAGTGATAATATCTTGTATTGAATGGTATACAGACATTAATGACTGTACACGCTTGATGATCTTTGTAAAAGCAAATAAATATTCCAATTCGAGATTGACCGTGTTTTCAATCTTCAGATTAGATATAATTCCATTCTTCAGTGCATCAATTAAATAATGAATACATTCTATAGCATCCGCAGGTTTTTCCCAGAATGCAAAAATAAGTTGCAAATGCTCCCATTCTTTTTCATGGTGAAACTCTGAAAATACAGCAGACAGCAGCTTTCTGGAAGCAAATACAATGTTACGTTCCTGCAGGGCATGAATTATTTTTTTGATCGATCTTTTATCATCCGCCGATAAGGCAATTGCCGTATAGGGATGACTAAGGATTTTAATTACATCGCTGTGATAGAAACTATACGGTATTTTTCCTTTACTAAGCTTTAAAGCATTTTCGTGCATGGAAAAAATCAGGTCAAAATAGCCGGCTACAGGAGTATTTTTTAGGGGATAACCCATCGTTACATTCACATCTGTTAAATTTCCAGGCAAGGAATGTAACACAGGAAACAGTAAATTTTCATCTGCAAGCACCAAAGCTGTTGTTTCAAGTCCGGATTGTAGTTTTTGTAATTCATTCACAAGATCGCCGGCAACCTTGGCCTGCGCAACATTTTTGGCGGTACCAATAACCGTTATGGATTTTTTTCCTTTAACAAGTTCTTCTTCCTTAAATAAAACATTGTTGGCAGGTATATTTTTAAATCTTCCGGATTCATCATATCTTCTGATAAAACGACCGGCTTCCTGATTCACATTGTTTAAATAATAGCTATCTGCATCCCAGATAATTTCTGCTTTATTGGCATTCACCAGCGTTTCAATGATCTTTTCCTCTGCCTTATTCAAGGCATTGAATCCGGCAAAAATTATTTTTTTCCAGGCATGTTTATCAACACGTTGCTCTGTTTTGTCAGCAACAATGCGATAAGCTAAGCCTTGATACGCCAGATTTTTTGATAATAACCGTTTTGTAAAATCCGTATAATAGGAACCGATCATTTTCCAGAAATGGAGATACTGCTTTTGGAAAACAGTCAGTTCCTCTTCTCTGTTCAGGCTCCAGGATTCGAGTTCCTTGATATTTTGCAAATTACCGAACAATTGCTTGGCATCGATCAGATAACGATCAATTTCATTTAAATCACTTAACAGGATCTGTCCCCATTTACTAAAGTCATTCAAATTCTCTGTTTGCTCCGGATTCACATTTTTTACTGTTTCATAAAGTTCAAACAGTTGGGTGGTAGAATCAGCCATTTCAAGTCCGGCCAAAAGTGCAATAAAATCTTCGGTTGCATAAATTTCAGGAGCCCAGAACACTTTTTTTAAATGTTTTGAGAAATGTGTCTTTAAAAAAAGTCCTGCTCTGCGGTTAGGCAAAACAATACAGAGTTCGCTTATATCATCCCCATATTTTTTATATAAATAGTCTACCGTCTTTTCCAGAAAGGATTGCATGGAAACGAAGATACGATTTATGATTTGATTTTTAAAGCTTTCCGACTTACTCCTGTAAAAGCTTATTACCTTTGAATTATGAATCCACTGATAACATATCCTCAATTCCGAAAATACAAAAACAACAAAGTGTATTTCAAAATAATATCTGCTGTTGAATGGGAAGAAATTCATGTATCAGCACATACCTGCAGGCTTCATTTATTTATGGCCAAAATACTTCCCGACAGAAATTACATTGCCGACATGACGTATGATTATAAAGAAAACTGGGAGGCTATTGAGGAAACGGAATATGAAAGTATGAAGAAAAAATGTGCCAGTTAAACCAGTGCTGTTACAAAAATAAAAACGCTAAAAGATAAAACCTTTAGCGTTTTTTGATGTTGGATGTGGAGAATATCTACCAAATCTCTACTCTGTCTTCTTTTGAACGATACATTTTATCTCCTTCTTTTATACCAAACGCATCATAAAATTCCTGCATGTTACTTGGTGCTGCATAGGCACGGATGTGTTCAGGTGAATGCGGATCTGTCTGAACCACATTTTTCAGAAACTCCGGACGTGCATTGGCTCTCCAAACCTGTGCCCAGGCTATGAAGAAACGTTGCTCAGCAGTAAAACCATCAATTTGTGGCGGAACAGGTTTTCCTTCCAGTGATTTTTTAAATGCATAATAAGCAATGGTTAACCCACCCAGATCAGCAATGTTTTCACCAAGGGTTAACGCACCTTTTACGTGTATATCATCCACTGCAATATATTGATCAAATTGTTTGGATAATTTTTCTGTTTTTATTTTGAAACGTTCCAGATCTTCTTTTGTCCACCAGTTTTTCAAGTTTCCATCCGAATCAAATTGTGCCCCCTGATCATCAAAACCATGTGTTAACTCATGCCCTATTACCGATCCCATAGAACCATAATTTACGGCATCATCTGCATCCGGATTAAAAAATACAGGTTGCATGATACCTGCAGGAAATACAATTTCATTAATGGTCGGACCATAAAATGCATTGATCGTTGGTGCTGTAATGAACCAATAATTACGATCAATCGGTTTACCTATACGATTGATATTTTCTTTAAAATTATAGGTTGCCGCACGCAACACATTTTGAACATAGGAATCATTTTTAATATCAAGAGTGGAGTAATCTTTCCACTTATCCGGGTATCCCATTTTTCTAACCAGCTTATCCAGTTTAAGATTGGCTTGTTTTTTTGTTTCTTCATTCATCCAGTCACGGC
>CAZMRM010000280.1:0-1773 GCA_964568515.1 uncultured Chitinophaga sp.
CAGCTTCAGCTGATTAAAACACTGAACACAAATGCAGAAGGAATGTGCGAAGCCACTTTCATTAAAAAACCATTCCTGATGATCGCTAAAAGCGGTCCTCAGCGTGGCTATTTAAAAATGGATGATGGCTCTTCTTTATCCGTAAGTGCTTTCGATGTTTCGGGTGAACAAATACAAAAAGGAATCAAAGGCTACATTTATGGCGAAAGGGGAGTATGGCGTCCAGGGGATTCTCTGTTTCTGAATTTTATAGTGGAGGATAAATTACAAACCTTGCCTGCTAATCACCCTGTACAATTTGAGTTACTGAATCCGCAAGGACAAGTCTTTAAACGCATGGTTAAAACAACTTCTGTTGGTGATATCTACAACTTTACCACATATACAGACAAGAGCTCACCTACCGGTAACTGGATGGCACGCATAAGAGTGGGTGGCGTATTGTTTACCAAAACAATAAAGATCGAAACGGTTATGCCCAACCGGTTAAAAATAAAACTGGATTTTGGTACACCGCTGCTTAAAGCTAAAAAGCAGCAAACAGGAACACTGGAAGTGAAATGGCTGCATGGCGCTGTGGCAAAAAATCTGAATGCAAAAATTGAAGCAACACTTTCTCCGATGCGCACCGTTTTCAAGAATTACGAAAAGTATAACTTTGATGATGGTGCCCGTAACTTTACTGCTGAAGCACAAATTATTTATGATAATATCATCAATGCAGAAGGAAAGGCTGTCATCAGACCAAATATCACAGTTGATAAAGCAGCAGCAGGGATGTTGATTGCATCCTTTAAAACACGTGTATTTGAACAGGGCGGCGCATTTAGCGTGGATCAGTTTTCTATTCCCTATTCACCTTACAACAGTTATGTTGGGATGCAGGTGCCGGAAGGCGACCGTTTTACCCGCATGCTGCCTACCGATACCGATCATCTTATAAAAGTGGCAACAGTAAACAGTGACGGAATGCCGGTTTCTAAAAGCAATTTGAAGGTTCAGGTCTATAAAGTCAGATGGCGCTGGTGGTGGGACAGTTATGATGGAGACATTGCCAATTATGTTGGTAATGAGTACAAACAGGCCATTCAGGAACAGGAAATTTCTACGGTAAATGGAAAAGGACAATTTAAATTCAGAATCAACCGACCGGAATGGGGCCGTTATTATGTATGCATAACGGATCCGGAGAGTGGTCACAGAACAGGACAAGCTGTTTATATTGACTGGCCTTCCTGGGCCGGAGCCTCTCCCAAAGGAAATGAAGGGGCTGTTTTGCTTTCCTTTACCAGTGATAAAAAATCATATAAAGTAAATGAAACTGTTAAATTAAATATTCCGTCAAGCAGCAATGGACGTGCATTGGTAAGTATAGAAAACGGATCTAAAGTTATTAAAGCATACTGGGTGCAAACCCAAAAAGGAGAAACCTCCTTTGGTTTTCCGGTTACTGCAGAAATGACACCCAATGTATATGTGAACGTAACCCTTGTTCAGCCACATGCCCAAACAATGAATGATTTACCAATTCGCTTATATGGTGTTATTCCCATCCTTGTTGAAGATGAAACAACTCATCTGAATCCCATTGTCAGTACTCCTGAAAAATGGATGCCTGAAACGAAATCTTCATTAACCGTTTCAGAAAAAGATGGAAAGGAAATGAATTATACCATTGCCGTAGTAGATGATGGATTACTGGACCTCACCCGTTTTAAAACTCCTGACCCCTGGAACGCATTGTATGCACGTGAAGCATTGGGCGTAAAAAGC
>CAZMRM010000280.1:1783-5469 GCA_964568515.1 uncultured Chitinophaga sp.
ATGGGAGCCTTTGGAGCACAATTATCACGCATTCTGGCAATTGGTGGGGATGGGGATATCAATAACAAAACAGGTAATAAAGCCAATCGCTTTAAACCGATGGTAAAATTCATGGGCCCTTACCATCTGAAGAAAGGCGAAAAAGCAACACATGAATTCCTGATGCCACAATATGTGGGAAGTGTAAGAACAATGGTTATTGCCGAGCACAAAGATGCTTACGGATCAACTGAAAAAACAGTGCCTGTCCGTAAACCACTGATGATTTTAGGTACACTGCCACGTGTACTGGGTCCTGGTGAAGAAGTAGATTTACCGGTTACTGTGTTTGCAATGGAAAAACAAATTAAAAATGTTTCTGTAACCATACAGCCTGATAATTTATTGACTCCACTTGATGGTACCTCCAAATCCATTTCATTCCAGGATGTTGGAGATGATGCCGTTTATTTTAAATTAAAGGTGAAAGCTGCACTGGGTGTTGCCAGAGTGAAGATTATTGCAACAAGTGGTTCTGAAAAAGCCGTTTATGATATAGAACTGGATGTACGTAATCCAAATCCAAAAGTGGTGAATGTGGTGGAAGGATTGGTTGAAGCAGGTAAAACATGGGATACTCCCTATACTCCTGCAGGTATGAGTGGAACCAATAAAGGTACGATCGAGTTGTCCACCATCCCTCCTATTAATCTCTCAACACGTTTGAATTATCTTATTGGCTATCCGCACGGATGTATCGAACAAACAACATCTGCCGTGTTTCCACAGTTGTTTCTTGCAGACGTCATGGAACTGAATAGTAATTATAAAATATCGACGGACAGAAATATCAAAGCAGGAATTGAACGTTTGCGCCAGTTTCAATTGGCTAACGGAGGATTAACGTATTGGCCGGGAGACGGATCTGCAAATGAATGGGGTACAAACTATGCCGGACATTTCTTGCTTGAAGCAGAAATAAAGGGATATGAATTACCGGTTGGATTTATTGATAACTGGAAACGGTATCAGCGTACCCAAGCAAATGCATGGACTCCCACCTATGGAAATAATCACTATTACAACGATGATCTGATACAGGCTTACCGACTTTATACCCTGGCTCTTGCAAAAGCTCCTGAACTGGGTGCCATGAACAGGTTGAAAGAAAATCCGAAATTATCCATCACAGCTAAATGGAGATTGGCTGCTGCATATGCTAAAATCGGACAAGCAGAAGTTGCTAAACAACTTATTGCTGCATTACCAACCACGATGCCTGCTTACCGTGAACTGGATCATACCTTCGGATCCGATGACCGCGACAGAGCCATGATACTGGAAACGCTTACTTTATTAAATCTGAAAGTAAAAGCTGCTCCCTTGTTAAAAGAAATTTCAAAAGCATTGAGTACCACTAACTGGATGAGTACGCAAACCACGGCTTACAGTTTAATCGCTGTTTCTAAATTTGTCAAATCCAATGATGCAAGTAATGAAATGCGCTATCGTGTAGCCATTAATAATGGCAACCCGCTTTCGTTAAACACAAAGTTGCCGGTAAAACAGATAGACATGGATATCAAAGGGAATGCTCCCGGAAAGGTTTCTGTTTCCAACAGTGGCAATGGTGTTCTGTTTGTACGATTGATTTTAGAAGGGATTCCCGAAAATGGTGATCAGACCAATGCCGACAATGATTTAAAAGTTGAAATCAATTACACCACCATGCAAGGAAATCCATTGGATATAAGCAAACTGGAACAAGGAAACGATTTTATAGCCGAAGTGGAAATTTCCAACCCCGGAATGCGGGGAAATTATGCACAAATGGCATTGTCCCAGATTTTTCCAAGCGGATGGGAAATTCACAATACACGGATGGATGTGGCTGAAAGTACGGTCAAAAGCAGTGTACCAACCTATCAGGATATTCGTGATGACAGAGTGTATACTTATTTTAATATAAAAGCTTCCGAGAAGAAGACATTCCGGATTATTCTAAATGCAGCTTATGTAGGGCGTTACTATCTGCCAACCGTATATTGTGAGGCGATGTATGATAACACAATTAATTCACGCAAGTCAGGGAAATGGGTAGAAGTAATAAAAGCGGGCTCAAAGTAATTGGGACTTTACCTGGCTTCCTGAAAACAAAAAAAGGAATGATCCTTTGCAGTGCTATTATTCTTTTTACAGGATTTTGGTTTTGTTTACCCGACCCTCTTTTTTCTTCTCCCACAAGTACCGTATTAGAGGACAGGTCAGGTTCTCTTCTTTCGGCACGAATTGCCTCCGACGGTCAATGGCGGTTTCCGGTTAACAAAAAGGTCCCGGATAAATTTATTTCTTCTCTCATTCAGTTTGAAGATCGTTCGTTTTATCGTCATCCGGGTATAAACCCATTTTCTTTGGTAAGGGCAGCAGTGCAAAATATAAAAGCCGGAAAAATAAAAAGCGGAGGAAGCACCCTGTCCATGCAAGTTATACGCTTGGCAAGAAAAAAACAAAGCAGAACATTTCTTGAAAAAATAATCGAAATAATTATGGCTCTGCGTTTAGAACTCAGTCACCCAAAAAAAGAAATACTCGCTCTTTATGCTTCCAATGCACCTTTTGGAAGCAATGTTATTGGTATAGATGCAGCATCATGGCGCTATTTTGGAAGAGAACCCGAAAAACTATCCTGGGCAGAATCAGCAACATTGGCAGTGCTTCCCAATGCACCCAGCCTGATCTACCCCGGAAAAAACCAGCACCGTTTATTATTAAAACGCAACCGCCTGCTCGATCAATTGTGCCGTCAAAAAATCATTGACAGCATTACCTGTGAATTAAGCAAACAGGAAGAATTACCCGGTAAGCCACACGCCATCCCTCAAATAGCCCCCCACCTGCTTCAACGTGCAACAAAAGACGGATTAGAAGGTCAATCAATCGTATCTACCATTGATATTCATCTGCAGCAACGCGTAAACGAAATCATTGAAAATTATCATAAAATTTTCAAGGCCAACGAAATTCACAATGCCTGTGCCCTGGTAATGGAAGTGAACTCCGGAAACATATTGGCTTATGCAGGAAATACGGAAAATAGCGGACAACCGGAATATAACGGTGATGTAGATATTATCAATGCGCCCAGAAGTACAGGCAGTATACTCAAACCTTTTCTTTTTGCAAGCATGCTCAATGATGGCGAAATTTTGCCTGCCACCCTGATTCCTGATATTCCTACACAGATAGCGGGCTATGTTCCTCAAAATTATAATGTAACATTTGATGGTGCTGTTCCTGCCAAAAGGGCTTTGGCAAGAAGTTTAAATATTCCATCTGTTCGCATGCTTCAAAACTATGGAATAGAAAAATTCAATTACAACTTGAAAAGATTAGGAATGACAACACTAAAGCATACTCCCGACCATTATGGATTATCGGTCATACTGGGTGGTGCCGAAGGAAAAATATGGGACATTGCTGCTATGTATGCCAGCATGGCCCGTACATTAAATCATTATACACAGTTTAACGGACAGTACAACAAAGCAGATTTTCATCATCCTTATTATACACAACACCAGCCAGTACCTGATGACTTTTCCAGAACACCTTTATTAAGTGCTGCCTCCATATACCTCACATTTGAAGCAATGGTAGAAGTTTCCCGTCCGGATATAGATATGAACTGGAGACAATACGGTTCTTCT
>CAZMRM010000281.1:0-5455 GCA_964568515.1 uncultured Chitinophaga sp.
TATAGGGGTTCTATCTGTATATAAAACTTTATTATTGGAACCGCAGGAACTTGTTGATTCTAGTCCCGGGTTGGGTATTAAATTAGGACCACATGTGTTTGAACATTGTGCCCTTGCTGTAGCAGTTGTTAAAATTAACAAGAAAAGAAGTAAAGAGAGCGGTTTAAGTCCTTGCAGGGTAAGTTTTTTCATGTGTAAGCTATTTAAAAAAATTGTTTATAGTATTCATATTGGTAACCAACAACGCATCATCCATATACCACTTCGATAAATAGCATAGCAATGCCAATACGAACATTCGTAGACAATTTTTTTAGAGAGCAAGATGTAAAAACAAGCAAATATAATAAAAAAAAGGAGGATTGTCAACAGACAAATTTAGAATTCGATGTCCAGATCAAAGGTTTGACGGAATTTTTTAATGATGGGATTTTTTTCAACCAGGCGGTTATAGCGGTCGGTAGCCGTATAAAGATTTGTTTTTTCCTCATTTACAGTTAGTTGCAAATTCAGTTGCAGGGCATAATTATTCAATTCTTTGCGTAAAAAGCCTAAAAAATTCATTTTATCTTCATGAATGGCCTCTTCCAGAGCTTTATTATTAATGGAAAATTCAATAGTAGCTTTATCCGTAATGACAGGACGTTTGCTTAATAAAGCAATACCCAGGTTGGATTTTCCTCTCCCTTTTAAATCATTGGCGTATTTTTCCCAGGCGGCATGCAATGCATCACTTGTAAACTCCTGGTAAGGAAGGTTCCCATTCATCGCCGGTGCTTCTGCCTGGCCTTCGCCTCTTTGATCAGTTTTTTTTTCTGCATTCAGGTGTTGCTGAATACTGGGGGTAGAGGATTTAATGAGTGGTTTTTTTACAGCTGTTGCCGTTGGAGGAGTAGAAACGGGAGTTTCCACCGTATTCTTTTGCACTGGAGGAGGGGTTACGGAGACAGCTGAAGAAACCGGTGCAACAATGGTCTCTGCCTTATGTGTTGATGGTGCCGCATTTGTGGGGGCGTTGCTGACTGTTTTCGGTAGTTCGGTTAATTCATTTTTTTTTTCAGCTTCCGGTGTGGAAGAACTGATGGAACAGAGTTGCATCAAGACCAGCTCTACCTGTAAACGTTGGTTCTTGCTGGCCTTATATTGAATATCAGCTTTATTTAACAGGGTTAATCCTTTAATTAAGAACGAAAGTGCACAACTGGCGGATTGTTGTTTGTATTTTTCTTTGATATTTTTTCCAACTTCCAGTAGCTGCAACGTTTCAACATCTTTGCTTACCAACAGGTTGCGGAAATGATCCCCCATACCGGCAACGAAATTATGACCGTCAAATCCGTTGTTCAGGATTTCATTGAACAGGAGCAAAGAAGCAGAAATATTTTGAGCCAGCAAGGCGTCGGTTACCTTAAAATAATAATCATAATCGAGGATATTTAAATTATCAATTACGGCTTTATAAGTAATGGTATTCCCTGCAAAACTTACAATCTGATCAAATATGGAGCAGGCATCCCTTAATGCACCATCTGCTTTTTGAGCAATGATGTGCAAGGCATCGGTTTCGGCAGCAATGTGTTCATTATTGGCGATATAGGTCAGATGATTCGCAATGTCTTCAATTTGAATACGATTGAAATCAAAAATTTGACACCGGGAAAGAATGGTCGGTATAATTTTATGTTTTTCTGTTGTAGCCAGGATAAAAATCGCATGTCTGGGTGGTTCTTCCAGCGTTTTTAAAAAAGCATTGAAGGCACTGGTAGAAAGCATGTGAACCTCATCAATAATGTATACTTTATGAGTTCCTAATTGAGGAGCATATCTTACCTGGTCAACCAGGTTGCGGATATCATCAACCGAATTATTGGAAGCAGCATCGAGTTCCGATACATTTAAAGAGGCACCACTGTTAAATGACAGACAGGACTCACACTGGTCGCACGCTTCTGTATCAGCAGTCCGGTTCGTGCAGTTGATGGTTTTGGCCAGAATACGCGCACAGGTGGTTTTACCTACCCCCCGTGGACCGCAAAACAAAAAGGCCTGTGCCAGATGGCCTGTTTTAATGGCATTTTTAAGGGTATTGGTAATATGGGACTGGCCAACAACCGTATTAAAGGTTGCCGGACGGTATTTACGTGCAGAAACAATGAAATTTTCCATAACCAGATACAAAAATAAGTATTAAACTATAAGTTCCGCTCAAATGTTAACAACTCGGTTTTTAGTTAAAAACTTACAGTATTCACCAGAGCTTAACAAGAAACGCCATCGTTTTGTTTGCCCGGATCATAAATTTTTTTATCTTTGCATCCCTTTTGAATAAAAGGAATAAATAGTTTTATTAACAATTAAATTACAAAACAATGCTAAAACATTATGAAACCGTCTTCATTATGACTCCCGTTTTGTCTGAAGATCAGGCAAAGGAGACGGTAAGTAAGTACAAAAAGCTACTTACAGACAATGGATGCAAGATTGTAACCGAAGATGCCTGGGGCCTTCGCAAATTACAGTATCCTATCCAAAAGAAAACAACCGGTTTTTATCATGTGATCGAATTTCAGGGACCTGCTTCTTTTGTTGCAGAACTGGAAGTGACTTACAAACGTGATGAGCGCTTATTACGTTTCTTAACGGTGGCACTTGACAAGCATGCAATTGCTTACAGTGTAAAACGCAGAAACAAAGTGAAAGCTGCTGCTACAGCTTAATTGGTTAACCTTTAAAACAAGAAAAAATGGCTGATAATTCAGAAATAAGATATCTTACACCTCCCACAGTGGATGTAAAGAAAAAGAAATACTGCCGCTTTAAAAAAAGCGGAATAAAGTATATCGATTACAAAGACCCAAGCTTTTTATTAAAGTTTGTAAATGAACAAGGTAAAATTTTACCTCGTCGTTTAACCGGTACCTCAGTTAAGTATCAACGTAAAGTATCTAAAGCAGTTAAACGTGCCCGTCACCTGGCTTTATTACCATATGTTGCTGACCTTTTAAAATAACCTAAGAAAATGGAAGTAATACTAAAACAAGACGTTAAAAACCTTGGATACAAGGATGACGTAGTAAATGTAAAGCCGGGTTATGGAAGAAATTTTCTTATCCCTAAAGGATTAGCCGAAGTTGCAACCGTATCAACAAAAAAAATGTTGACAGAAACTGTTAAACAACGTGCTTTCAAAGAAGAAAAATTAAAAACAGCCGCAGAAAAAACAGCTGAGACCCTGAAAGGAATAGTTGTAAAAGTTGGTGCAAAAGCAGGCGAATCCGGAAAAATTTTCGGTTCCGTTACTTCTGTTCAATTAGCGGATGCGATCAAAAAATTGGGCTACGAAGTAGACAGAAAAAACATCTCATTAGGTAATGAAGGTGTTAAAACATTGGGCTCTTATACGGCCGAAGTTCGTCTTCACAAAGATGTGACGGCTACTGTAAATTTTGAAGTAGTACAAGAATAAAAAATAATTGATTTTTAATAAAAGGCGATCCATTTGGATCGCCTTTTATGATTTCAATACATTCTATAAAACAACACATTTACACCATCTGTTTTTTATTCCCAATCCCACAGCATAATGTTCCAGTTATCCGTTTTATCATTAAAATTGTGAATGGTTTTAAATCCAATGCGTTCATGTGCATGCATGGAGCGGGGGTTGCTGCTCGAAATTTCTGTAAGGCACAAATCAAATTTTTTTGAATAGCATTCTTTATGCTTTGCATATAATTGTTCAAAAATTCCGATTCCACGATGTGTTTCAGCAATGCAAATTTGTCCCATTACATAATAGGAATAAGCAGTGAGTACCTTTCCCTTATAGGATAGCTTTTCAAATAACTCAAACATCGGTGCCAATACCGGAACAAAAGCGCTGAATTCTTTAGGCATTACCAAAGCGTAGGCAACTACGTTGTGGCCATCTTTGGCAATTATCTGCGGAGCAGCAGCATTCATTTTCTTTAAAACATTCAGATCGTGTTTTACGGTTACAAAACCATTGGATGTCTTATGTTCAGGTAAAACACGTTGAGCGGAATTTTTTTCCTGTAAAGAAAGAATTTGCTCCAATTCGTTTACCGTTTCGGCAAATTGAATAATAATATTCATTTAATGTTCATTTTTTTAGATAGCTGATAGGATATGCTCTAAAATAATTGAACATATCTATAAGTGCAAACATTTACCAATAGAAATTTAGAGAAGCCGGAAACTTGCTGCAAAAAATATAAATTATGATCCGGTTTAAAAACCGAACGACTACATTTGTCATTATAAATCAATACAACATTCTATGAATATACAATCACCTACACTAAAAGAGGTGCAACAGCAGGTTGATGAATGGATCAGGAAACATGGTGTCCGTTACTTCAGTGAACTAACAAACATGGCCATATTAACGGAGGAAGTAGGGGAAGTTGCCCGGATCGTCTCGAGACAATATGGCGAACAATCTTCCAAGAAAAAGGAAAAGGATAAAAAACTGGCAGATGAACTGGCAGATGTTTTTTTTGTGTTGGTTTGTCTGGCAAATCAGACAGGTATCGACTTAACAAAAGCGTTTGAAAAAAACATGGAGAAGAAAACGAAACGGGATGGTGGAAGACATAAAAGAAATAAAAAATTAAAAGCATAAATAGCTGTGAAGAGAAATAAATCTGTTTTTCTGAGTGAAAAAATGGAATAAAAAATCCTCTGCATTTAGCAGAGGATTTACAGCTTATTTTTTACTCAAATTAACCAAAAAGGGTTTATCAGGCTTCGGCAAGTATGGTTATTTTATTACGCAATACTTCAACTACGCCTCCATTGATTATAAAATTTTCTACTTTTTTAGAAACGTCGGTTACCTTCACTGTACCTTTTTTTAAGGTTGCAATAAGTGGAGCGTGATTTTTCAAAATACCAAATGAACCTTCGGCACCTGGAAGTTTAATGGATTCCACATCACCACTGTATACTGTTTTTTCAGGAGTTATGATTTCTAAATGCATATGAATCTTATTCTTTAATTTCTATTGCTCAACAGTTATTTATTTTCAGCTAAAATCTTTTTACCTTTTTCAATGGCATCTTCAATAGTACCTACAAGGTTGAAAGCAGCTTCCGGATATTGATCCACCTCTCCGTTAAGAATCATGTTGAATCCTTTGATTGTATCTTCAATGGAAACAAACACACCTTTTAATCCGGTAAATTGTTCGGCTACGTGGAAAGGTTGAGATAAGAAACGTTGAACACGTCTTGCACGCTGAACCACTAATTTATCTTCTTCAGAAAGTTCATCCATACCAAGAATGGCAATAATATCCTGCAATTCCTTATAACGTTGTAAAATTTGTTTCACGCGTTGTGCGGTACCGTAATGTGCTTCACCAAGTACAGCAGGTGTTAAGATACGGGAAGTAGAATCCAAAGGATCCACAGCCGGGTAAATACCTAATTC
>CAZMRM010000282.1:0-5449 GCA_964568515.1 uncultured Chitinophaga sp.
CCAAATACATGACGCATGGTATCTGCGATTTCTCCTAATGTAGCATAACTTTCGGCTGCTTCCAAAATGCAAGGCATTACGTTTTGACCGTCTTTCGCAGCAGCATCCAATTTTTGTAAAGCTGTCTTCACCCGCTGATTATCACGTTCTGCTTTTACTGCGTTAATTTTATCCATTTGTAGTTTCCGTATTGAGTCATCAACAGTAAAGATGTCTTCAAGCGGAGATTCCTGAACGGTAAATTTATTGACACCGACAATTACTTTCTCTCCTGTTTGAATATCATTTTGATATTTGTAGGAAGAGCTGGCAATTTCATTTTGCATATACCCCTGTTCAATGGCAGCTACAGCCCCCCCCATTGCATCAATTTTATGAATATAGCTCCAGGCCGCTGCTTCCACCTCATTCGTTAGTGCTTCTACAAAATAAGAGCCTGCAAGTGGATCTACTGTTTCAGCAACTCCGCTTTCATAAGCAATAATTTGCTGTGTTCTCAGTGCGATGCGGGCAGCAGATTCTGTAGGTAAAGCAATTGCTTCATCAAAGCCATTGGTATGTAAACTCTGTGTACCGCCCAGTACTGCTGACAATGCCTGAGTTGTTACACGTATGATATTATTCTGAGGTTGTTGTGCTGTTAATGTTGAACCTCCTGTTTGTGTATGAAAACGCAACATCTGTGCCCTGGGGTCTGTGGCTCCAAGCTCTTTTGTAATGGATGCCCACATTCTTCTTGCTGCCCGAAACTTTGCCACCTCTTCAAATAAATTGTTATGAGCATTAAAAAAGAAAGATAAACGTTTTGCAAACACATTAATATCCAGACCTTTTTCAATGGCAGCTTTTAAGTATGCTTTTCCATTAGCAAGTGTAAACGCTAATTCCTGAACGGCTGTAGAACCTGCTTCCCGTATATGATAACCTGAAATAGAAATGGTATTCCACTTTGGAACCTCTTTGCTGCAATATTCAAAAATATCCGTGATGATTTGCATGCTTGGTTTTGGCGGATAAATGTAGGTACCCCGTGCTGCGTATTCCTTTAAAATATCATTTTGAATCGTTCCAGAAATCTTTTTTAAATCTGCTCCCTGTTTTTTTGCCAAAGCAATATACATGGATAAAAGAATAGAAGCCGTTGAATTAATGGTCATTGAAGTAGTGATGTCCTCTAATTTTATTTTGTCAAATAAAATTTCTATATCACGAAGCGAATCAATGGCAACACCTGCTTTTCCCACTTCACCATCAGCGAAGGAATGGTCACTGTCATAACCAATCTGAGTAGGAAGATCAAAAGCGACAGACAAACCTGTTGTACCATTGTTTAATAAATAATGATAACGCTTATTGGATTCTTCTGCGGTTGAAAATCCGGCATACTGTCGCATGGTCCAGAATTTACTACGATACATTGTAGGTTGTACACCACGTGTAAAAGGGAACTCTCCAGGTTGTTCTTTTATGTCAACGGGTGTAGAATAAACCCGTTTGATTTCAATCTCAGAATCTGTTAAAAAATGCGGTTTTCTTTCTTTCTCCTCCATAATATAAATTTGTACACAAAAAATGTTGTACTCTAAAATTCTTTTGCAATTTCTTTTTTGATTAATTCTATCCCTGGCTTTGTTGGTAAATCAGAGAGTTGAGACGTTACCCCTATAACTGCCTGGGCAAGATCCATGGCAGCACCCTCAGCACTTACTTTTGATGCAGCAATATTAATCAGTTTTATGGTTTCTTCTTTTGCTTTCACGACCGCTTCCCAGGACCTGCTACTGATATATATTTGTTGAGATAAATTATGCTCAAATTCACTCCGAATCGTTTTTAAAAGCTCACTTTGAAAATTAGAAGCACTACCGGTCTTATTTAATCGCATAACCATGCTGTTGGGATTGATTCGCTCCAAAAACAGAATAACACGCTCATACGCCTGTAAACGTATTGGTGTAAGAATAGCTTGATTCGCCAGTTTAACATCCACTATTTTTTTTCTGTTTTCATGATCTAAAAAATTTTTTACAAGATAATAGGTAGTTAAAAAAACAATACCTGCCGGTAAAATAATTTTTACGATTTCAAAAGCATTATCCATATCACTCTTTCTTTAATTGTTATAATTTCATTTGTTAAATATCGCTATTTTTTATTAAAATTTAAGCCTTCTTTTCAACGAAGCATGGTTATTTTAATATATTTGCTTTGTCTGGAATTTTAGTATCAGTGGCCACGTCCACTGGACAGCTTTAGCATAGACAGATCCCGATCCTCCGATAAATAGTAGCATTCATTTCAATTCTTAATAAATAAACACATCATGATCAGAAAAATTAACGATTTCCTTACTGAATGGAAATATGAAAGCGAAGGAACAATCAAACTGTTTAAACATATTACAAATGAAGCCTTGCACCAAAAAAAACATGAACATGTAAGAAGTATGGGCTTTCTTACCTGGCACATTACGATCACCCTAAGCGAAATGATGAATAAAGCAGGGATACCTGTAAGTGGACCTGATGAACATGCAAAGCCACCTGCCACCATCGAGGAAATCATTTCTACCTACGAGCATTCCTCTGCTTCATTGGTACAGGAACTGCCCAAACACTGGACGGATGAATCGCTGAGCGAAGAAGTAACGATGTATGGTGATAACTGGACCAAAGGAACCGTATTGTCTGTACTCATAAAGCATCAGGCGCATCACAGAGGACAATTAACTATTCTGATGCGTCATGCAGGCTTAAAGGTCTGTGGTTTATATGGACCGGTAAAAGAAGAATGGGCAGCCTGGAACATGGCTCCCATGGACTAGAACAGCGTCTGTAAATAAACAGGGGGCGAAAGTTTTTAATCTTCGCCCCCTGTTTATTATTATGTGGATCCTACTGTATTCTGCTGTTCTTCCCTCTACTGCGCAGACCAAAGCTTTGGCAGGTCTATTTTACAATCGTAACATGTCCCATGTATTTATGTGTTTTTCCTGAGTTATCTTTCACATCTATTTTCCATACATATACATCCTGTTGTGCAATGTCGGCACCATGGTTGGCTCTTCCATCCCAGCCTTTTGTCGGATCATCGCTATAGAAAATAAAGTTACCCCAACGGTCATAAATATACATATGGAAAGTACTTGGATCATATCCTATTCCTTTCGGAATAAATATTTCATTAACACCATCATCATTTGGTGTAAATGCATTCGGAATATAGAATACAAAATCATCTCCTACATCATATAAATGATAAACTGTATCCACACAACCATATTTTGTTGTTGCTATTAATCTTACATTGTAAACATTGATCCCTGTAAACATATGGGTAGGATTTTTCAACTTACTGGTATTGTTTGCAACACCGGATGCCGGATCATCAAAGTTCCAGTTCCAGGCCACGACATCAGGCTGAGAAGCATCCTTAAAGTTTACGATCGGTGAAATGAACGTTGTGCTTGACGGATCCGAGGTAAATTCTGCTTCCGGCAGCGGATAAACCGTAATATAATTCGTATCTATAATAGGAGTCAAACATCCTGCTGCTGTTTTAACAGTAACTGTCACCGTGTATACACCATCATTCACATATGTATGTGTTGGTGAAATTCCAGGTGTTTGCGGCGTTCCATCTCCAAAGTTCCAAAGGTAAGTGATACCGTTATTACTAACTGCATTAAAATTAACCGTTAATGGTTCGCAACCAACCGTGTCGGATCCGATCAGTACACCTACTGATCCCGGATTTACAATTACAGTAGCGGTATCAAAAGCAGGAGAAGAACATCCGTCATTTACGGTAACAATATAATGAGCAGGTGAAGTATTCAGTTTCGGACTCACTGTTTGTGATCTTGTTATTGGTCCATTACTCCATTGATACGTATAAGGTCCATCATTACCGCCACTTACATTCGCTGTGATTACTCCGCTTGTTCCGTCACATATGGCAATATCAGTAGCTTTCACTTCAATCGGCGGACGAACAATGACAACAACATTCAATGGTCCTTCCGAACAACCATTCGCATCTTTTACGCTCACCGGATATACAGTACTTACTGCAGGTTTAACTAAATGAGGTCCTGATCCGGTCAATCCCGTACTGGTTGGCCAGGTATAATTATAGTTTGGAGTTCCTCCTACTGCTTGTGCATATACCTGTGCTTCTTCACCAAAACAAATGGTGTCGGTAGCACTTACCGTTAGTGACAATTTGCTGGCCTGGTTAACAAATACGGTTCCGTTGGTAGTACAACCATTAGCATCTCTGACAATCACAGAATAAGATCCCATAATGAGTCCGTAAGCAGTGGCATTAGTTTGAGAAGTTGCCGGCCATAAATAAGTAATAGGAGCGGTTCCTGTTCCTGTTTTCAAAGTAACAGTTGCTGTACCGGTATTGTCACCAAAGCACAAAGCTGGTGTAGATTTCATACTGTCTATTACAGGTCCCGGTTCATCGGTAACAATTGCAGTATCTGTTATCGTACAGCCCAATGCATCGGTAACAGCACAAATATAAGTTCCTGTGTATAGTGTTTTGGCTGCGGGAACAGTTTGCAAAGCCGGGTCATTCCATTGATAATTATAAGCAGGTGTACCACCTGCTACACTAACGGTTGCTTCACCATTATTTTTACTACAGGTTGCTGTTTTTACCACATGCGAAATGTCAATGGCGGTGGTTCAGTGATTGTCCAACTTTTTGTTGCCGTACAACCATTTTGATCCGTAACCAATAAAGTATAATTACCGGGTCCAAGATTAGTCGCATTATTACCTGTACTCACATTCGGAGTCCATCCATACGTGTAAAAAGGCGTTCCACCTGTAATCGTTGTGGTAATAGAACCATCATTTTCGCCAAAACATTTAATATTGGCAAAACTACTGGTCGGAATGGTCAATGCATTTGGTTGAGATATAATTGTTGCAGTATTATTTGCTTTACAACCATTTCCATCGGTAATTGTAACTGTATATGTTCCTGCACAGAGATTCTCTGCTTTATCTGTTGTTTGTGCGGCAGGATCGCTCCAGAGCACGGTATAAGGTAAAACCCCTCCTGCATACAATATGGTGGATGTTCCATCACAGATACCATTACAGCTTACGTTTGTTTTCCCTGTAACGGCAGTTATCAGCGGTGAAGGTTCTGTAATGGTAACCGAAGCAGAAGCTGAGCATCCATTGGCGTCCTTTACAGTAATCGTATTGATCCCTGCATCCAGATCCGTAGGAATTAAAGTCGTTTGTCCACCGGGTGTCCACAACACGGTGTAAGGAATACCGCCTGCTGTTGTTGCTGTGGCTGTAGCCGTTGCATTTCCGGCTCCGTTACATTTTAAATTCATAGAACTTACAATATTCACAGTCGGGCCACTTACGTCATTGATGTTGGCATTTCTGTCAACACTACACCCGTTGGCATCCGTCAT
>CAZMRM010000283.1:0-5434 GCA_964568515.1 uncultured Chitinophaga sp.
GGTACCAATACGTTACCAGAGGATTTAAAAGAAGAACTCAGTGAGTTTGTTGAGGCATCAAAAAAAGACACCTTAAAAAAAACAATACTGATAAAAGCCAGTGCCACCTCGTTAACAGTGGATATCAAACAAGCTGCTGACCGTATAAAAAAAATAGACATCAATGAAAGCCGTATTCCTCCGGATTACGCTGTATTGGATATACGTTGCTACGATTTCAACAATGACCTTCGACCGGATTTATACGCCAAACGCCTGGAAGCAACTGCAACAGGTATGGATGGAAAAGAGGTAAAACAAAGTATTACGTTTTATTCTTCTGCACCTGATATTTATTACTCGGGATTGCGCTTTAAGTATGCTGTAAAAATGGACAGGCCCTTAAAATACAGGATCGTTGAAATTAAAAATGACACGGCTCCTCTTTATGGAAAATGGATAGAACAGAAAAGCTGGAACAAATTGATTGATATAACAACACAATAATTTTTTTAAAGAGAACAACCATTTGCTGTTAAATAAAAATTAGTTAATAAGTAATAAGAACCACAATGAAAAAAATTTACCAATTACTCACACTTTGTTTTGTTTTTAGTACAATGACCTGTATGCTGAAAGCGACGGTTCTGTACAGTGAAGGCTCTTATGTGATCGGGAATGTACAATTGCTTCGCGATATGGACAACCCAAAAGCTTATTATTATGTGCCCACTGTTCCTCACCTGGCCATGAAGCCGGATGGTACCTTCGAATTTTTATGTTTAAAATATGTAGGGGCTACCGGTGAAGCGAGTGGTGCCTTGTTTCATGCACTTGTTGAATTCACCTTACCGGATACTGCAATTGCCATCATTGAAAAAGAGCTGAAGAAAAGAGTGGCCGGTGCATTTATCGCCGGAGCTGTACCCATGATGACGGGTCCTACAAAAGAAGGTGAAGATGCTCCTTCCAGTTTTGAAGTTGTTTCTGCTGTGTTGAGCAATAAGGAAGGCAAAGAAGCATTGACACGCAGTGTTGTTGCTTCCGGTTATGCACCTTTTACTCCGGGATCAAAAGCTGCCGTTGCAGCACTCCTTAATCAACAAGGTGCCACTTTACTCTGGAACTCTTTAACAGGACCAACATCCGATGTCTCTGTGAGTGTTCACGGTTATTATATTGCTGCTGTAAAAGCATACAATGCGGTGGTGACAGCAGAGATGACGACCATTTACAAACACTTTAGTGAGATCCAGAGCAAACAAAAAGATTTTACCAAAAAACAGATCCGCAACGTGGTGGATGACCTGAAAAGAACCGGAGGATTAAAGGTAGATGTATTTGATCAATCGGCCGGGTTAGGAATTAAAGCCAGTGAACTGGAAGCCATTCTAAGTCTGGTAACAACCAAACTTACCGAAGTAATGTTTGATACAAAAGCCGGATGGGCAAAAGATCCTGAAAAAATTGATGCCATGGCAGGTGTTACGGAAGCCGGCAGACAAGATGAAAGTTTGGGAGAAGAAATAGGTGGTGCCATTGCAAATGCAGCCAGTCTTGGTTTTTCCAGCTTGCTGAACCCACGTGATAAAAACCCAAAATATATCACCGATGATCAATATGTATTAAAGAATGTGAAAGAAGTAAAGAGCAATAAATTTTATCTGAATCTAAGTAAGACCACCACCATTAAAGTCCCTGTACACTCTTCCGGGAACATTGGTGGAATTTACCAGGCACACGGACAGGATCCCCGCTATTTCCGGATCGTGAACATGAATGATCCTGCATTCCAAAAAAGAGAAGTATTCTTTCAGGTAGACGGTGAGTACAAAGATGCATTTGATGACCTTGTAAATTTTGTTGCCGTGAATTTCAGAAAAAAATATACAAACGGACAGGAAGATGTAACGGAAAAATTATTATTCAATGCAAGCGATTTAAAATCGGGAGTTAGTTTAAAAAGTATTTCTTTTCCTCGTCTGGGAGTTGAAGCCGCCGACTGGATAGAATATGAATATCAGATTTTATGGAGCTTAAAAGGTGATACACGTGTGATACGCATTCCATCTGATGAAAACAAATGGATAAAAACCGGAGATCCGGCTGTTTCGCTGGTACTGCCATTTAAGAAGGAATACATTGAAGTGGATGCTGACCGGGCTTTGTTTAAAGAAAAAAATGCTGTTTCTGCCAACATCAGCTTTGCAGCCAAAATAGGCGGAAAATCGATGCTGATGCGAAGCCTTACCCTGAGAGCAAACGATGCCGAATCAAATGCAAAAGTTTCTGTTTATCATGATCCGAATACGCCTGTTGTATACCGCACCACCTGGTACTCTACTTCCGGAGAAAAAGAGCAACAACCGATGGAATTAAAATCAAATTACCTGTTTTTAGTTCCGGCAAACTGATGAATCATTAAAAAGAAAATGAAAATTGTTAGTACACATATCATGAAAAGAATAAACACCTGCTTCTTTATTTTGCTGTTTGCAACAGCTACCCTGTATGCACAGCAAATTCAGATTGATCGTGGTGTAAAGGCGGGTGATCTTTGGTGCTTTCCCCTGCTTACGGATTCGCTTACCTATCTGTACCTTCCAAGCGATGCACGACTGGGAACGGATGACAAAGGGCAGCCTCAGTTTTCATTCCTGCGTTATGTAGACAATCAGAAAGATACTGCGGCAGGTAATAACTCCATTACCAAAGCAGGTGGTGGCGCCATTTTGAATTTTCTGGTTTTGTATGAAACACCTGCCAAGAAAATAAATGCAGCAAAACAGGCATTAAAAGAAATTCTTCATAATGATGAAGTTTCATTAAGAGGTCCGCTTATTTTTTCGGGTGGCCGTTATGCACTCATTTCTACCATTATTACCTCCAATGGTAAAGAAGAAACAAAATTGCTGGCCAGTGGAAATGCTCCGGTACTGGAAGGCAGCCGCATCGCATTATCATTTGAGCTGGATCCCAAAGCTTCTAAAATGTTGCTTGAAAGTTTTCAAATGGCAACACCCGATATTTCCATTGTATTTGATATGGCCTTCAACGGGATCACCGACTCTTACAGGGCCGAGTTAGTGGTGAACTGGGAAGATGTAAGAAAGGTTGAAATGATGAAAGCTTCTGCCAGCGTCTATTTTGTAAGTGCGGATGTGGAAAAATCACTGGAAGAATTGAAACGGAACAATGCGATTAAATTAACCACCATTGGAGAAAATGCACACATGGATGCATTGGTAAACACTGTTTATTCACGACTGGTGGATCTGTTATTTGAACCTATAGACCCGGAACGCGTGGTACAAAATGCTCAAAGTGGATTGATGGATCTCATTGGTTCGCTTGTGAAACCAAACGGAGTATTCGGCAGCAGCAAGATATTCGGATTCGGTTTAAATGCAGCCTACAAAAGAAGGGATTTCAAAAGCACCGGACAAAGTGTTATGAATTTTAACAGCCGTGTAAATGTGGAACGCCATCACCTGATCGCTTTTAACATCGGGGATTTTTATAAAAAATATGGCAATGATCCAAAATTTTTCAAATCCGTTTCTTTAGAAGATCCGGACTTTCAACAACGGGAAATTTTTGTGAGTGTGGATGGAACATTATTACCCGAGTTTGATAAACTGATCAATAACATCACCATAACCTTAAAAAAAACACATGAAAATGGAGATGTCACTCTGAAGGAAATGAACATCACCAAAAAAAACATCAATGATAATCAGGTATCACCTTTAATATACGGTTCCATCAGTGACAAGGACCGGTTGAACTGGCTGAATTATGAATTCAAAACAAATTTTCAGTTTCAGGGAGGAAAAGTATATGAAACCCCCTGGGCAAAACAAAATGCCGGAATGATCAATGTTTTTGCACCTTATGAAAGACGCACCGTTCAACTCGACGGAG
This sequence comes from uncultured Chitinophaga sp., assembly GCA_964568515.1. Classification (GTDB taxonomy): domain Bacteria; phylum Bacteroidota; class Bacteroidia; order 2-12-FULL-35-15; family 2-12-FULL-35-15; genus 2-12-FULL-35-15. The sequence goes on from CAZMRM010000283.1 coordinate 3,904, forward strand.
ATGCGGATGCATTGAAGACAGCAAAAGTAAGAGCCATTACCGTACAGCTGGATTATCCTTTTTTCAACGATACCCGCAAACCCATGCTTACACTTAAACCAACAGACCCGATGGGAGAAAAAAAATTCGACATTACTTTACCTACTAATATTTATGAGTACAATTATGAAATTAACTGGATCATGAATGACGGCAGCACAAAAACAGCAACAGGAAAAAACAAAAGCGGCTATCTGTTCATCGATAATATTCCTAATTAACACATGAAAAAGAAAACAACATATCATTTAAAAAAACAGTTGGTACTCCTGCTTATTTTTCTGGGAAGCACGACACCTGCACTGAAAGCAAATGTATATGTCATTTTTTATGCAACTTATAAAGGGAAGACAGGACATGCCGGTATTGCCATAGACAGGTATGATATCTTTGTTAATGATGTGATACGTGATAACAGGGAATATGCTGTGAACGATACACAGGCAACCGGTCATCTGGTTTATTTTGATTTATGGCCACAATCGGATGTATTTATCCGGAAACATTTAAAAAGAGACCTGGAACCCTCCTATTATCAACTGCCACGCTCCTCGAATGAAGCAAGAATTACCATCGAATCCTTACTGACAAAAGGACTACCCCATAAAGAATTTTTGCCGGTAGACGGATTGATTGAAATCGAAACCAAGCCTTATCAGGATTACCGGCTGTTGTCTTTTTTGGTCGAATTATCGGATGTACAAAAATGCTTTAATGCACAGCTTTTTAATTGTACTGATTTTGTTTGCTCCGGGCTGACTGTGCTTACAGGAAAAAAATTTACCGCGAAGGAACGGGTTCTGTTTTCCAGTTTTTCCACGCCCAACAAATTATTTAAAAAATTAAATCACTCAAAAATATTGATCACCCATATTTTAAAACATCCGGGTGAACAAATGGATGGATCATTTTTAACCCAAAAGATAATACCCGAATTAAAGAACCGGATCAGAAAAAAAACCAACGAACAATTATAAAAACAACTGCTATGAAAAAAAGATCATTACTAACGATTATTTCACTTACACTGTTTGTGCTGGGCACCAGGAGCCAGATCCTCGACTATGAGAACCGTGTTGATGTTGTCCTCTCTGATGGAGTACACGTAACGATGTTTGGAAGAGATAAAAAATTGGGTTCATCCCAGATGAATGGCGAATATTATTATTTGCCGGTAGGATTGCGCCTTTCCAAAAAGCTGGATGGTGTTACACCTGAATTCTTATTTATGAAATATACTACCGATCAAAAAGTGGAACAAGGTGGCGTACAAGGTGCGTTAATGCATTTTCTGATGGAATGGGGACTAACGCCTGCACAGGAAAAGGAAGCACAAAAACTGTTAACAGAAAAAACAAAAACGATGAAGCTGACATCTGCTGCTAAATTAATGGGTGCAGCCAGCTTACGTCCTGATGTGGAAGAATCCTTCCGTATCATTTCTGCAACTTTAACAGACAAAACGTTTACCCCCAATTTTGTGACAACGGGT
>CAZMRM010000284.1:0-5411 GCA_964568515.1 uncultured Chitinophaga sp.
TTTGGAGGATTAAGTTTAGCTCCCTGGTTAAGAAATACGGTTTTTGGAAAAGTATTGGTTAATCACAATGTGCATTATGCGAATGAAATTAATTTTCAGGATTTTCCGATAGAAGCTCGTCAGTTGAATTTGTCTTGGATTTTATCAGGGGCAGGTTTTGTTATTGATTTTACAGTTGGAGAAGGACAACCTGAAGCAAATTTTAATTATCAGATTCCTGGACCACGTGGTGGTACTCATTTAACCCGGTACTACGGAAACCTGGAAGGAGTAACCCCTGAAACCAAACAATTAGCAATACAAGCCAGAGAAAAATTAGGTATTTCCATGCACGAATGGTTGGATCAGATTGTAAAAAAAGAAGCAGAGAAAGTATTAACAGAGAAAAAAATGAACAAATAATGTTTCAGTGGAAAAAGCTAGGCCACCTCTTCAATCCTGCAAAACTTGGTAATGGGAGTTGGATGCAGGAACAGGCACAAAATCCGTATACGGTGGATATGGGTGATTTTATAAGAGTGTATTTCAACTGCAGAGCCAAAAAAGATAAAGAAGGGAAAAGTATAAGCTATGGAGGATTTGTGGATCTCGATAAAAACAATCTTTTTAAGATTTTAAATGTATCTGCTGAACCCGTTTTAAAATTGGGTGGAAAAGGTGATTTTGATGAATTTGGGGTAATGTCTGCTTCTGTTATTGAGATGGGAGAAGAATATTACCTCTATTATTGCGGATGGAGCAGATTGCAATCTGTTCCCTATAATTGGGCCATCGGCCTCGCAAAAAGTAGAGATGGAGGAAAAAGCTTTTCCCGTTACGGCAAAGGCCCTGTTTTGGGAGCTACCAATAAAGAACCTTTTTTACAGGCAGGTTGTTCCGCAATACACAAGATAAACGGTGAATATCATTTATGGTACACTTCGGGCATCAAGTGGATAATTACAGATGCCAAGCCCGAATCGGTTTATCAGATCATGCATGCCACTTCAACGGATGGTATTGAGTGGAAAAGAGATGGATTACCCATTATTGAATCAGTAATTGAAGATGAAGCACAGGCATCACCCACAATTATACAGTTCAATAACAGATGGCATATGTTTTTTAGTTACAGACATTCTGTTGAATTTAGAAACAAAGAAAGAGGGTATCGGCTAGGTTATGCCTGGTCAGAAGATCTGAAAACATGGAACAGGGATGATTCACAAATGAATTTTAATGTTTCTGAAACAGGATGGGATTCGGAAATGGTTTGTTATCCACATGTTTGTAAAATAAACAACAAGATATATTTATTTTATTGTGGAAATGATTTTGGAAAAGAGGGTTTTGGAGTAGCCTTACTAGAAAAATAAACCAAAGAACGATACATAAAGAAATAAGGATTTCTTAAAAAATTAAAGTCAAAATAAATCAGATTATCCCGGCACAATATTTCTTGATCTTGGGGCACAAATTAATTTTTATTCTGGTATGGGAAGGAACATAATTAAAGAGGAGTACCTGGTTGATATTCCAATGTGTGCTTACAAACATGAAAAGTATATTGAAGAAGCAATACTAGGAGTTTTGAATCAACAAACGGCTTTTAAGTATCGGTTGATTATAGGGGAAGACTGCTCACCAGATGGCACAAGAGCTATTATTGAAAAATACCTTGCAAAATTTCCGGATAAAATGAAAGTGTTCTTTCACGAGAAAAATCTGGGAGCGCATGCAAATTCAAGGATACTTTTCAATGCCTGTACCTCTAAATACATAGCTCTTTGTGATGGAGACGACTATTGGACCGACCCGCTCAAACTTCAAAAGCAAATTGATTTTATGGAAGGCCATCCTGATTTTTCCATTTGTTTTCATAATGTCAAATTACTTTATTCCGATGGCTCAAAAGTGACGGAAGATTCCGGAGCAGGACAAAAAGAGGTATCTACGTTCGAAGATCTGACTTTTGGGAATTTTATCAATACCGCTTCTTGCGTTTTTAGAAATACGATTACCCAAAATCTGCCGGAATGGTTCGATCATATTTCTGTGGGAGACTGGACACTACATTTTTTGAACGCTCAGTTCGGAAAAATATACCATATCAATGAAACCATGGCAGTATACCGTATTAATCCTGGTTCTACCTGGGCAAACCAGTCCAGCCTGGTCATGTATCAAAGAATGATTGCCCTTCTTAAAATTTATGAAGAGAAATTTGACGAGAAATACAAGATGTTGTTCAAAAGAAGAAGATCTCATTTCTACATGCAAATAGCAGATGAATATCACAAACAATCCAAAAAATTAAAAGAGATCTTTTATTTCTACAAAGCTTGTGTAAGTTCTGATCTTTACAATATGAATATAAAGGACATTATCCATAAAGTGAAAACGCTATACCTAAATTAATTGCATCCGTTATTCTGATTCAATTCCGGGCATCTGGCGGATACCTGGCAAATCAATATTGTTTTCTTTTGTTTATTTTTTGCACAATTATATTTTTTGTTAACTTTAATGCTTTAGCGGGTAAAGCAGGTGGATAGCAGTGGTTTGGATAATGCCCGCAAGCGTTTCTCAATCAATTATAAAATTAATTAGCTATTTTCCAGAATCACTCAGAATGTTAAAAAAAATAGTCAACAGGATAACATCTACCATACAGCCTTCAGTAAAAAGTATTTCATGGAGTGAAAAAAAAATTGATACCTATATTAAAAATGGCAGGATTCCCTGGTCAGAAGGCTATGTTGAATACAAGTACAAGCTTATTAAAGAAGTCCTTAATTCAGAACAACAACTCTCATTTTTTAGAAATAAGAATTTACCTGCAGATTTTGCAATAGGTATTGATGAACGTATTGTAGAATATCCCTGGATCTTTTCAAGACTTTCTGTTGACAAGAATACACTTTTGGATGCAGGGTCCACTTTTAATTTTGATTTTATTGTAGAGCATCCTACAATTAAATCAAAAGAAATGACCATCTATACCTTTTATCCGGAAAAATATTGTTTTTTCAAGCAACGGATTAATTATGTATTCGGTGATCTGAGGGATATGTATTTCAAAAATGAAGTTTTTGATGAAATCGTATGTCAGTCTACAATAGAACACATTGATATGGATAACTCCATATATGGATATGAAAAAACACATTTGAAGGAAGGCAAATCATATGAATATCTGAAAGTAGTGCAGGAGATAATAAGAGTACTTAACCCCGGAGGAAAATTATTACTTACTTTCCCGTTTGGTAAGTTCGAGAATCATGGGTTTTTCCAGCAATTTGATGAAGAGATGCTGAGCAGGATTATTAATTTACTGAAAAATGAAGGCCGGCTTGAAATTGATTATTTTAAATATGAAAAAAATGGATGGCGTTTTGCAAAACAGGAAGAATTGTATAACACTGCTTCTTTCAACCCACATACCGGTGATGGGAAGCTGGATGACGGAGCAGCACATTCCAGAAGTATTGCTTGTATTCAATGGATCAAAGAATCAAGGTAAAAAATATGAAATTGGCTGAAATATTTTTTTTGTATAAAAACTAGCAATTATTTTTGTGAAGATATTAGTTATTGGTTCAAAAGGTTTTATTGGTTCTCATTGCAAAAGCTACTTTTCATCAGCAGGTTGTGAAGTAATAGGGTGCGATGTATTTGAATCAGAAGAAAAGAATTATATTTTTTTAAATTCAATAACAACAGATTTCAATTCGATTTTAAAAAAAAATAAATTCGATTTTTGTATTAATGCAGCAGGCTCTGCACATGTAAACTACTCTTTTCAGTATCCTGAAAAAGATTTTGAATTAAATGTTTTTCTGGTTATGAATGTACTGGGAGCTGTTAAGAATAATAATCCCGATTGCAAACTGATTAATTTTTCGAGTGCAGCTGTTTATGGTAATCCCCTGACATTGCCCATCAACGAGAATTTTCCCACACTTCCTTTATCTCCCTACGGGTATCATAAGCTTCTGAGCGAAAATTTATTATTTGAATATTACCGGTTCTTTGGTTTAAAGACCTGCAGTTTAAGGGTCTTTTCGGCATATGGCGAAGGATTAAAAAAACAATTATTTTGGGATTTGTATCAGAAATCCTTGTCAGAGGATAAAGTCATTTTATACGGAACAGGAAATGAATCCAGAGACTTTATTTATATACGTGATTTAGTTACTATTGTATCATTGATTGTAGAGAAAGGAAAATTTGAAGGAGAAATATACAATGTTGCAAATGGAGAAGAAACAACAATTAAAGAAGCTGTTTCTGTTTTTTTTAATAAACTCAATAAAAATATCCCATTTGTCTTTTCAGGAGAAGAAAAGCTCGGAGATCCGATTAACTGGAGGGCCGATATACAAAAAGTGAAATCGTTAGGATATAAAAGACAATATAGTTTTAAAGAAGGAATAGTCAATTATTGTAACTGGTTAAATGGGCAAAAGAAAACCACATGATCAAAAGACTAAAAATAGGCCTTATTTACAGTTATAATGAACAGTGGATTGCAGGATCCTATTATATTTTAAATTTAATACATGCAGTTAACCATCTTCAGGATGAATACAAACCTGAATTAATCATCTTTTCCATATCAGAAGATGGTTTTCAAACTGTAAAAGATACCGGGTATCCTTACTTAAGGTTTCATTATCTCGATCAACACGAATTTTTGCCGTCCTATTCTTTTATAGAGAAAGCAATTAATAAATTTTCTGATTTTTTCTTTAAAAAAAATATCATTACAAAAGACACCACAAAACGTTTGAGGGTAGAGGTGGATGCTATTTTCCCTGCCTCCTATCATGTTTATTTTTCAGAAATGAAAAATAAATTATTTTGGATACCTGATTTTCAAGAGCATTTTTTACCACAATTCTTTTCAACTGATGAAATAGAATCACGTAAGAAATACCAGCTGAGATTATCAAAAGATAGAAGTTCTATTGTATTTAGCAGCCATGATGCGTTACATCATTTTAAAACATTATATCCGGATTCGGGATCGAAAACATATGTATTGCAGTTTGCGGTTACACATCCTGATTACCAATCAGTGGATCATGATGATTTACTTTCGAAATTTGCGATTGACAAGCCCTACTTTTTTTGTCCTAACCAGGTTTGGATACATAAGAATCATTTAACTGTATTAAAAGCGGTAAAAAGATTAAAGGAGCAGCAGGTAACTGATTGCCTTGTTGTGTTTTCAGGAAAGCAATATGACAATCGTAATCCTGAAGTTTTTCAGAAACTTCAAAATTATATCACCGAACATAATCTGGAAGAAAATGTTAAGTTTCTGGGTTTTATAGACAGAAAAGAACAATTGCAACTTATGAATCTTGCTGTTAGCATCATCCAGCCGTCCTTGTTCGAAGGGTGGAGTACTTCCATTGAAGATGCAA
>CAZMRM010000285.1:0-5410 GCA_964568515.1 uncultured Chitinophaga sp.
TGTAAACAATTCTCTTATTAACTTACCCGTAGCAAGTTACAAAGCAGGAGTATATTTTATCTCTGTAAGAAATGAACATACAGTTATCAACGCAAAATTTATAAAACAATAACATGAAAAAATTTTATATTTCATTATCGATCCTCCTGTTGATCATTGATGTGGCGGTGGCACAGTTTGAACCGCCGGCCGGCCAACCCGGTACAAGTGCGATTCATGCAGACAGTTCTGTTTTTGTTGCATGGGCTACAGGAAGCAGAATTAACAGGGGATTTAAAAATATCTCTGTTCCTGCATCCGGAAATACTTCTGTAGGAGATTCAACTTCTGTCATTGGTAAACCGGATGGTGTCAGTGTCGTAAGCCTCGGGGATGGAGGAAGTGCTATTGTTACATTTGCGGTGCCCATTGCAGATGGACCCGGGTATGATTTTGCTGTTTTCGAAAACGGATTTGATGATACGTTTCTTGAACTGGCATTTGTGGAAGTAAGTTCAGACGGAACTAATTTTTTCCGTATCCCGGCAACTTCCAATACACAGGAAAGTGTTCAAACCGGCAGTTTTGCATCAACGGATGCAACACGTATTAATAATCTGGCGGGGAAATACAGGTCGCCTTATGGTACGCCTTTTAACTTGTCGGAGGTGTCAGGAATTCCGGAGCTGGATATTCAGCGCATCACCCATGTAAAAATTGTGGATGTGGTAGGATGTATTCAGGATGCATATGCAACCTATGATAAAAATGGACATAAAGTAAATGATCCCTGGCCAACTGATTTTGCCAGCGGAGGATTTGACCTGGATGGTATTGGTGTTATTCATCAGGCTACTCTAAGTTCTGTTTCCGAATTATCAGCTGGTATTTCTTTTCAATTGTATCCAAATCCTGTAAATAAAAACAGCAGTTTGTCACTACACCTGCAATCAGATGAACCGGTAACAATTGATGTGGTGGATATGACAGGCAGGCAAGTAGCATTGATTGCAAGCAGGATGTCGGTTCATGAACATGCACTTATTTCGCTTGACCGGTTGAACTTGAAAAAAGGCCTCTATTTATTGCGGGTGAGTGCCGGACAGCATGTGAAAACAGAAAAAATAATGGTATTGGATGAATATTAAATGTATTAAAACAGGTTGTATTGCTTTGCTGGTGTTCTTTTTCTCTTGTAGAAGCGACAAGCCACTGGAAGAAGTAGAACCCAGCATAACCATAACACCTAACAGTGGTGTTTTTATTATCAATGAAGGAAACTTTACAAGAGGCAACGGATCGGTCGGGTATTATAATAAAGCCACAGGAGATGTGATTGAGGATTTGTATAAACCCATCAATAAACAACAGCTGGGGGATGTTGTTCAATCCATGAACATTTTTAATGGGAAAGCTTACCTGATGGTCAATAATCCTTTAAAGGTAGAAGTAGTGGATCCGGAAACATTTGTTTCATTGGGTGTTATCAAGGGAATAACATCTCCCCGTTATTTATTGCCGGTAAGCAATGGAAAAGCTTACGTAAGTAATTATAAAACAAATACTATTCATATCATTGACCTGAATAATAAAGTAGTTACAGGCGGCATCAGTTGCGGATACGGCGAATTTAATGAACAGATGGTATTGGCTTATGGCAAAGCTTATGTTACCACACCGGCCAGCAATAAGGTGTATGTGATCAATACCAGAACAGATGTTGTTGAAGACAGCATTCCGGTAGGCAGGGGAGCATCGAGCATACAGGAAGATGCCAATGGAAAGTTATGGGTATTGTGTTCGGGGAAAGAATCGGCAAATGAACTGGCCGGTTTGTATCGGATAGATCCTGTCAGCAATAAGGTGGAATGGAGCAGTAACTTTTCAGACAATACACAGCGTCCCGGTAACCTAGTAAGCAATGGAGATCATACGGCTTTATTTTATATCTCAAATGAAGGTGTGTTTAAATTCATGATCACTTCGGAAACACTGCCATCAACACCAATTATTCCCAGAGGTACGATGTATTTGTATGCCATTGGTATTGATCCGAAAGATGGAACCATATACGTTGGTGATGCCTCCGGTTTTACGGCTGCTGGTGTGGTATATCGTTACAAGCCGGATGGGACATTTATTAATTCCTTTAGAACAGGAATAGGGCCCAATAGTTTTTATTTTAATTAGTCAGTTATTCTTATTATGAATTTAGAAGAACGTGCAAAAAATTCGGAAACACATATTTTTAAAGCAGTGTTTCCAAGTTCTACCAATCATTATGATACACTTTTTGGCGGAACCGCTATGCACATGATGGATGAGGTGGCCTTTATAACTGCTACCCGCTTTAGCCGGATGCCAATGGTAACGGTATCCAGTGACCGGATTGATTTTAAAAAACCAATACCGGGTGGTACCATTGTAGAATTGATCGGAAAAGTGAGCTATATTGGTAATACCAGTTTAAAAGTAAGAGTAGATATTTTTGTGGAGCAAATGTATTCTGATCACAGAGAAAAAGCGATATCCGGAGATTTCACTTTTGTAGCTATTGATGAAAATAAAAAGCCTGTAAAAATTGTTTGATTAACTTTGAGTGAAGATTGAATGTCTGAAACTTTGATCCCATAAAGGTTCCAATTTATTAACTGTATACATTTTGAATCCGGCACTCAAAAGAGTTTATTAATATACGAATGAAAGAGAAAGCCCTATTTTGCTGGAGCGGAGGTAAAGATTCTGCCATGGCACTTTATCAGATCATACAGGAAAATAACTACGAAGTGGTTGCTCTTTTAACAACACTTAATTCCAACTTTAAGCGTGTATCCATGCATGGTGTCAGAGAAGAATTGCTTGAACAACAAGCAAAGGCAATTGGTTTACCTTTGCTTAAAGTATATGTGAGTGAAGGTACGAATGATGAATATGAAAAAGCCATGGAAAAATTGTTGCTGGAACAAAAAGCAAAAGGTGTTGGCAAAGTGGTTTTTGGTGATATTTTTTTGGAGGATTTAAGAGCCTACCGTGAAAATAATTTGAAAAAAGTTGGTTTAAAAGCAGTGTTTCCCTTATGGAAAAAAGATACCTCCGAGCTGATCACTTATTTTTTATCAGCCGGGTTTAAGACCATCACCTGTTGCGTGAACGATACCTTCCTTGGAGAAGAGCAGGTTGGTGCAGAGATCACTTCAGACTTTATAAACTCGCTTCCGGTAAAAGTGGATCCTTGCGGCGAAAACGGGGAGTTCCATACCTTTTGTTATGATGGTCCGGTTTTTAAATGGCCGGTGACCTTCACAACCGGAGAAAAGGTATACCGTCCTTTACAGGTAAAAAAAGATAGAGGAGATGCATGCCCCGGAGCAACTGTAACCAAAGGTTTTTGGTATTGTGACTTACTTCCTTGAAAATGTCCCTGTTTTTTAAAAACTGAACCTCGTCATTAATCCATACATCAGGTAGTTAAAGCTGGATTTAATGGAAATGTATTCGTTTAGATCACTTGTAACACGCTGACCCGTAGCATCAACCCTGGCTTCAAAATCCAGCCAGTGTTTTTTACTGATGCCATATTTCACTCCCAATCCTAAAACAATCCCCAGGTGGTTTTTATTAATGGAACTGTTTTCTTTTGTACTATAATATCTTTTTGTTGAATATACAATCGCGTTGTTTTGCCACGACGGTTCTTGAATTTGATAATAAAAGTTATCCAGTTTAAAACCAAGATCGCGGTATATGCAAAATCCAACATCGAAAAAAGGCCGGAGCCTGTTGTTAGGAAGAAACTCTCTTTTATATAGAACGGGTAAGGACAGTGTAGAGACGGTCAATTTAAAATCGTTTCCGTAAAATTTTTTTTGTAAAAACAGAAATTCAATTTGAAAGGAGTGTCTTGTATTATTTGTAAAATTAATAAAGATACCGGGTAAAATGTTTTTAGATGCAGAACCTTTGTAGGTTGTATTTTCTATACCAGGTATATTTGTTTCATTATAAACACTGAATGCAGGTATGTTTCCGGCTCCTGTTTGTAGTTGATAGGCTTTCACATCCTTCGTAGAATTTGTTGATAATCCTGAAAACCCCAGTCCCATACTTATTCCATACCTACAGTGCCATTTTATTTTTTCTATTTTTTTTTCCCGAAGCTGATGATAAACAATATAATCGGTTTTATTAATTGCCTTCTGATAACTAACCAGTAAATCGGATAACGCTTTACGTTCAAGATCGGTTTTTTGAATGGCGGTCTGAATTTGAGGAACACCTTGCAGCAGGTAGTTTAATACTCTTTTATAGCGATACGATTTTCCATCTTCCTGATAGGTGATATCATCATTTTTTAATTCATACAATGTATTGTCTTTCTCAATAAAAAAACGTTCAGATCCCATATAGTACAAAAGGTAAAGGTTTATAGTACCATCAAAAATGCATTCTAAAAACAAGTTTTCAGTTCGTGTGCTATCCAGTTGAACCCTTTTATTCACATATCTTAAAGAGGGTAAAATAGTATATTCTTTTAGGTCGTAGGGATATAATTTTTGCATCTCTGAAAGTGAATCCTTTTTAAATGAGCAGGAATAAGAATGCTGTTCTGCAATTTTAAGGTTAATGAATCCATTTATGCTGTCATCGCTTTTTGTAATGATATAACCGGGTTTATAATCCTGAGCAAAAAAAGAATTAGAAAAAAGTATGCAAAGGCCTATCCATAGTTGTTTATTAAAAAGCGGTTTGTTTTTTTTCATTTGTATGAAATCATAGAATTTTTGGCAAAATTAAACCAAAAAAATAAGACTGTTCTCAGAAAGAACAGTCTTATTTTGATTTTTTGGAGAGCAATTGTAATTAATACTCAATCACAACAATTTTTTGTCTGATGACCTGACTATTATTTACGCCAATGACTATATATGTTCCATTGGTTAATTCACGAATGTTGGTTGTATAATTGTTGGCACTGTTTAACTGAAAGTGTCGAACAACTTGCCCTAACTCATTAACTATCTGATAATCTCCGGACACAGTAGTGCTTATCGTAAACTCGCCTGTACTTGGATTCGGATATACGGACAATTGAATTGAGGGGGTAACCGGATGAATACCTGTAACAATCACGGGAATACAGGCAGAAGTATCGGAGCAATTGTCTGTTGTAACAATCACGGCATAGCTGCCATCTGCTGTAGCTATAAAGTTCTGTGCAATTTCACCGGCAAGTGGTGTAATGGTTGTGCCGCATGTTAACCACTGATAGCTGGAATTTGTGGCATTTGCCGTAAGTGTATCGGAGTTAGCGGTAACCGTTACATCTACCGGAATTTTAATAGTTAAGTAGGTGGTCAACGTGCTATCGCATCCGTTGATTGTTTTAAGAACATTTGTAAATGTTCCGGAAGCGGAGTAAATACTATCACCT
>CAZMRM010000286.1:0-2716 GCA_964568515.1 uncultured Chitinophaga sp.
GCACTGTTGGTAGCTGAGATCGTGAAGGGCGCTGTTAACAACTTTTTTAGCCCCATCACCCTTACCTGAATAAAATAGCTTCCTTCTTTTACATCCTCGAAAAAAAATTCTCCTTTATCGTTTGTCACATCTCCTTTGTATAAAGAAGAATCTGCAACATTATTGAGTAGGATGGTACTGTATAGTTGAGGTTCGTTTTTGTCATCTTTTAAAATTCCTTTTACACTTCCTGCGCTGATTGTTTTTGTAAATAGCAAAAAGTAGCATAGGAAAATAGGAATGTAGAATAGCCTGCTGCTCATTGGAATTTTTTTTTCAAATGTAACGCAGCTCTTTCTGGCAGGATAAAAAAATATGTGGAACGGTTAAATGTATTGTTTGGGTGGTAATAAAATAAGGGATTTTTCATCTCCTGTATTGGTTTTTAAAATTATAATGCAGAGACTTTGAAAAAGATACAGGCACATTACTGTTTATTAAATACGACTTACAGGTTGTTTGGTAGGATATTCGCAATATCTTGGTGATCAAATATAAAAACGATATGACTACTCTTTTTTCAAAAATCAGAAGTGCCTGGAAACTATATCAGCAAATTGATATGGAACAATTAACAAAGTTGTCATCAAAGGTGGATTTGCCGGCCGTGTTAAAAACAGTCGGTAAAATGGATGAACAGCAACTTGCGGGCGTGATGAAAATGCTATCCGGAGGTGCAAAAGAAAAGAAGCAACCACCCATCGAAGGTGATTTCTATCAGCTATCGGAAACATTGACTGATGACGAACGAGCCATGCAATTGAGGGTTCGTGTATTTATGGAAAAGGAGATTAAGCCTGTTGTGAATGAACATTGGCTCGCAGGTACATTCCCCTATGATGTGATTCCAAAAATTGCTTCGCTGGATTGTTGTGGTATTACTTATAAAGGCTATGGTTGTGCAGGTAAATCATTTTTGATGGAAGGAATATTGGCCATGGAAATGGCAAGGGTGGATACTTCCATCTCTACTTTTTTAGGTGTACAGAGCGGCTTAACCATGGGTTCTATTTATTTGCTTGGCTCAGAAGAACAAAAACAAGAATGGTTACCTGCACTGCGTGAATTTAAGAAAATAGGCGCATTTGGTTTAACGGAACCTGAAATTGGTTCTGCTGCTGCGGGTGGATTAAATACAATTGCAAAAAGGTCAGGTGATGAATGGATCCTTTCCGGACAAAAAAAATGGATCGGGAACGCGACCTTTGCAGATATAATTGTTATATGGGCAAAAGATGAAGCAGACAATCAGGTAAAAGGGTTTCTTGTAAAAAAGGATACTCCTGGTTTATCAGTAGAAAAAATGGAAGATAAAATGGCACTCCGTATTGTACAAAACGGAGTGATCACCTTAAAAAATTGTAAAGTTCATGAATCGGATCGTTTACCATTAGGTAACTCATTTAAAGATACTGCTGCTGTTTTGCGTATGACACGTGCGGGCGTCGCCTGGCAGGCAGTAGGATGTGCAAGAGGAGCCTACGAGAATGCGCTGAAATATACATTGAGCCGGAAACAGTTTGGAAAACCGATCGCAGCTTTTCAGCTTATACAGAATCATTTGGTAGAAATGCTATCCAACTTAACCGCTATGCAGGCAATGGTTTTTCGTCTTTCTCAGCTGCAGGACGAAGGCAAGCTGACGGATGCACATGCTTCACTTGCCAAAGTTTTTTGCAGTGCACATACAAGAGATGTTGTTGCACGTGCAAGAGAAGTGATGGGAGGTAACGGCATTCTGATGGAATATGATGTAGCACGCTTTGTTGCAGATGCAGAGGCCATTTATTCCTATGAAGGAACAAAAGAAATAAATACATTGATTGTTGGAAGAGCAATTACGGGGCACAGTGCATTCTTATAAATAAAAAATGACCGGATAGGAAGGATTTCAAATAGTTTACACCTTGTATCCAAAAATAAGTATGCTAAAATAAAAAAGGATGTATAAAATGATATACATCCTTTTTTTGTCAAAACTACTAACTGGTTATTATTCCACCGTCACCGACTTCGCCAGGTTTCTTGGCTGATCCACATTACAATCACGCATCACCGCTATGTGATAAGACAGCAATTGCAAAGGTACAACCGAAACAAGCGGAACAAGGATCTCATCCGTTTCGGGAATTTCAATGGTATAATCAGCCATTGCTTTTACTTGTGTATCACCTTCGGTAACGATAGCAATGATTTTTCCTTTACGGGCCTTTACTTCCTGTATATTACTTACTACTTTTTCATAAGATGTTCCTTTGGTAGCGATTACAAATACAGGCATCTCTTCATCAATTAATGCAATCGGTCCATGTTTCATTTCTGCTGCAGGATATCCTTCCGCATGGATATAAGAAATCTCTTTCAGTTTCAATGCTCCTTCCAGTGCAACCGGGAAGCTGTATCCGCGGCCTAAATACAGGGCATTGCTTGAATTTTTATAAATGCTGGAAATGTTTTTTATTTTATCGTTGGTCTTTAATACCTTTTCTATTTTTTCCGGAATGGATTCCAGTTCACTTAATAATTGATGAAACCTGGAAGAAGAGATGGTACCTTTTAAGAAACCGATACGAAGGGCCATCAATGTTAATACTGTGACCTGGGCAGTAAATGCTTTGGTAGAGGCGACACCGATTTCGGGACCGGCATGTGTGTAAGAACCTGCATGTGTTGCACG
>CAZMRM010000286.1:2726-5382 GCA_964568515.1 uncultured Chitinophaga sp.
CGTGCAATGGATGACCCCACCACATTACAAATACCAATGATGGTTGCACCTCTTGATTTAGCCAGCTCGATGGCAGCAAGTGTATCTGCTGTTTCTCCTGATTGAGAAATAGCAATGATCACATCATCTTCATATACGATCGGATTACGGTAGCGGAACTCCGAAGCATATTCAACTTCAACCGGAATGCGCGCCAGGTCTTCAAATAAATATTCGCCAACCAATCCTGCATGCCAGGAAGTACCACAAGCAATAAAAATGATACGTTTGGCATTGATGAATTTTTGTTCATAATCCCTGATCCCGCCTAAATTAACAGATCCTTCAATGGAACTTAACCTTCCGCGCATACTGTCTTTTATGGAGCGTGGCTGCTCATAAATTTCTTTCAGCATGAAATGGTCGTACCCCCCTTTTTCAAGGGCTTCCAGTTGCATCTCCAACTCCTGCACATAAGGGGTCTTTGCTTTGTTCTTGATGGTTTTTATTTTTAATTCTTTTCCACGTTCAATAAATGCAATTTCTTCATCTTCGAGGTACACTACATTTTTGGTATACTCAACAATGGGTGTTGCATCCGATGCAATGAAAAATTCATTTTCACCGATACCAATTACCATAGGACTGCCTTTTTTGGCAGCGATCAATTCATCCTCGTGATCTTTGGCCAATACAACAATGGCATAAGCACCAACCACTTGATTAAGCGCAATACGTACTGCCTCTCCTAAACGTACTTTTTCTTTTTGCTGAATATCTTCGATCAGATGAATCAATACTTCCGTATCGGTATCGCTCAAGAAAATGTGCCCGCGTTTTTGAAGCTCCTCTTTTAATGGGCCATAGTTCTCAATGATTCCATTGTGGATCATTACTAAATTTTTGGATGCAGAGTAATGAGGATGTGCATTCACATCATTGGGTACACCATGTGTTGCCCAACGGGTATGTGCGATCCCGATTGTGCCGTTTTTATCCTTGTCACCAATAAAATTGTGCAGGTCTGCAACTTTACCCTTGCATTTATAGACCTTTAAGGCACCATCTAACAATGCAATCCCTGCACTGTCATACCCTCTGTATTCCAACCTTTGTAAGCCTTTCATGAGTACCGGATAGGCTTGTCTGTTTCCGATGTACGCAACTATTCCACACATATTATTTTAGTTTAGTGTAAGTGATGTTAAGTTTCATTTGATAATTATTGGGGATGGTTCCACCATTAATTGTTGGGGTACCTCCTCCTATGGCTACTCTGGTTGCCGATGAAGCACCCGAAGCAGAAGTTATAAAAAAACCGTTGTTTTTCTTTCGTTCGGATATGATTTGCTGAATGTGCCGGGTAATATTAAAGTGATAACAATTATCGGTGGTATCCAATGTTCCACCAAAATAAGCACTTCCTTCCAGTGCATCATCCAATATTTCGGGTGAAACCCCGTCATCCCTGATAGCAAAAAGATTTAGTGCCGGTACGATAGCAAAAGTATCTTTTCGGGAAGAGATGCATTTCACCACTAATTCTGCTCTGTTGATCGCTACAAGATCCTTTTTACCCCAGGTAACCAGATTTGGTATTTTTATTCTTGTTTTTAATCCGGACATGGATTGAACGTATACCACATCATTTTGAAGAGAAGGATTGGTGGAAGCAACCTGTTTTTGCACATCCAGATTAGCTGTTGTATAATCGTGCGCGAAACGCATGTAACGTGCACCATCCATGTAGATATCATATCTCAGAGAATCGTCGTTATCATTCCGGTAATAAATGTTTAAAACGGAATACGCAAAATTGAACATTAAAATATTTCCGTTCGGAGCAACGAGGCCCGGTGTATTCTTAGTGGTGATGAACAATCCTTTGATCCAGGCAATGAAATTGGCATTGGTTGCCAGTTCTGATGCATTTTGTTTATCAAGAATAGCTTGTCCGAAATTTGTTTGAAGCGGTATACGTAATCCGGGAGCCACTTTATTACCCAGAACCATAATTGAATCTTTCGGCCGTGGTAAAAAGACGTAGCTGTTGGCCAGATCGATTCCGTTGTTCAATTTATCTTCATGAGAAAAATAAGATTTGGTTACATCCAGATCTTCTGTCAACTGATAGACATTGATGGTTTGTTTCTGCCGTATTTTTTTTCCATACGAGTCCAGGTAAGCCAGTGAAAGGACTACGGAATCGCAGAGCGGATTTTGCCCGAATGAAGGTGCGTTCGATCCCATCAACAATTGTGTGTAAATAGAGGAAGTGGCTTCACCGAATAAAGGATCTATGTATTTTCCAATTAATCCGATCGTAAAAATAGCATTGGCATCTGTTCTCAAACTGTCTTCCTTTATTGTTTGAGTGACAAGAGTAAGCGTATCCTGATAAAGGGCATTGATCAAATCGTTTTCAGGTTGAACGTCTAAACCGATCAGGCTGGATTTGTTACAGGAAAAACAGATAATTGAAATGACTGATAGTATTAAAAAAAATTTTGCGGGCGGATTGGCCCACAAAACTTTAAACATGCTGATATGCTTCATAAATAAAAATTAATCGATCATTTCAGCAACTTCTTCCAAAACGGCATCATAGAAATCAGAATACGCGTCAATATACTCGTCTTCATTCTTATATTCCAAAACAGGTTTACCTGCTTTTTTT
>CAZMRM010000287.1:0-5353 GCA_964568515.1 uncultured Chitinophaga sp.
TACCACACCAACAGAAGAATCTGTAAGAAGGGCAATGGCCATACAGCTCATTATAAACCGTGAATTGGGATTGGCAAAAAATGAAAACCCAATTCAGGGCTCTTTTATCATCGAAGAATTAACGGATCTTGTAGAAGAAGCCGTGTTATTAGAATTCGAACGCATTACGGAAAGAGGTGGTGTGTTAGGAGCTATGGAAACCATGTATCAAAGAGGAAAAATCCAGGAAGAAAGTTTATACTATGAAACTTTAAAACATACAGGAGAATATCCGATTATCGGGGTCAACACCTTTTTATCCTCTAAAGGATCGCCTACAATTGTTCCTAAAGAGGTGATACGTGCAACAGAAGAAGAAAAGCAATATCAGATTGATATGCTTTCCGAATTACAAAAAGCCAATTCAGATAAGTCTCCTAAAATGCTCCAGGAACTTCAGACATTAGCAATTCAAAATAAAAATATTTTTGAAGGCCTGATGGAAACAGCTAAGTATTGTTCGCTTGGTCAAATCACCAATGCCTTATTTGAGGTAGGCGGACAATACCGCAGAAATATGTAAAATGATAAAAATAAGCAATTGAATAAACTAAAAAGGTTATGAGATCGAATCACGAAATAGACTATAAAATATCGGGTGAAGAATTACAATGCATAGAAATTGAACTGGATCCTCAGGAAACTGTCGTTGCTGAATCCGGGAGTTTCATGATGATGGAAGACGGAATACAAATGGAAACCATATTTGGTGATGGTTCTACCTCCAGAAATACATTTATGGATAAACTATTTTCTGCAGGCCGTCGGTTGCTGACGGGAGAAAGCCTGTTCATGACCGCTTTTACAAATACAGGACAAGGTAAAAAGCACATTACTTTTGCCGGTCCTTATACAGGAAAAATCATTCCTTTGGATCTTAGTCAACTAAATGGAAGGATCATTTGCCAGAAAGATTCTTTTTTATGTGCTGCAAAAGGTGTTTCAATAGGTATTGAGTTTCAAAAAAAATTAGGAACGGGACTATTCGGTGGTGAAGGATTCATTATGCAAAAGCTGGAAGGCGATGGAATGGCTTTCGTACATGCCGGAGGAAATATTGTTGAAAAAACACTTGCACCGGGTGAACTCATTAAAATTGATACAGGTTGTATTGTTGCATTTACAAGTGGCGTTGATTATGACATCCAATTTGTTGGTGGAATTAAAAACACCATTTTTGGTGGAGAAGGTCTGTTCTTTGCCACACTCAGAGGACCTGGTAAAGTTTGGATACAATCACTTCCGATCAGCAGGCTGGCCGGACGAATACTTTCATATGGCAGGGGATCCCGAAAAGAAGAAGGGAGCATTCTGGGTGGATTAGGAAATCTAATTGACGGGGATTAAAAAATAATTAAAAACATTCGCCTGTAGGGCGAATGTTTTTTAGAAAAGTTCCAATTGTTGCACTTCACCGGGCCTTCTAAAGGCTGTCAGATCAAACTCGAATTTATCCCTGCCTTGTAAATATTTTTTAACAGCCATTTTGAACAGTTGGCTGATAGAGGCAGCGATTTTTCCTTCCCCACTCATACGTGTGCCATATCTGCTATCATTCAGTTGTCCACCATGCACCGATTTGATATGATTCAACACTTTATCAGCAGCATCCGGAAAATTTTTATGGATCCAATCCGTAAAAATGGAACCAAGAGCGCCGTTCAGTCTGACAAGTGTAAAACCAGCCGAATCGGCACCATGATCTGCAGCAGCTTTTATCAACTCCGGAATCTCGCTGCTGTTTAATCCCGGTATAATAGGTGCTGTCATCACACCGGTTGATATACCCGCTTTATTCAATTGTTCAATTACCTTCAAACGATTCTTTGCTGTTGCTGTTCTGGGTTCCATCTTTAACCTCAGCTCCTCTCTTAAACTGGTTATTGAAACCATGACATGTACCAGTTTTAATTTTGCCATTTCCTGCAAAATATCCGTATCTCTTAATATTAAGCTATTCTTGGTAATCATTCCGGCAGGATGACGAAATTTAAGGAGCACTTCCAACAGTTGTCTTGTAATTTTCAACTTTCTTTCCATCGGCTGATAACAATCCGTATTTCCTGAAAACATAATGGGGACCACTTCCCAGTTTTTATTCATAAGTTGCTTTTCCAGTACAACAGCTGCATTGGGTTTGGCTATTATTTTCCGCTCAAAATCAAGTCCGGCACTATATCCCCAATACTCGTGTGTGTTTCTGGCATAACAGTAAATACATCCGTGCTCACATCCCTGGTAAGGATTCATGGAATACATACCTCTAAGATCAGGGCTATTTACCTTATTTATGATCTTTTTCGGGTGCTCAAAAAATAGTTGGGTTTTCTCATCGCTTAATAAATGTTCATCCAACATTTCCATATGCTCTTCCACATATTGATTTTTCAGAAATTTATTTGCAGTATTCATCTGTGAACCCCTACCTTTAAAATAGGATGACTGTTTATTTGTATCTTCCATTTTGTCCTCCTTTTGAGATCAATAAAAAACTAATAATTTCACACCTATCAGATGATGCTTAAAGTTACTTTTTATAGCAAACAAATAAATATTAAAAAAATAATATTTTCAACAAAATGCTGAAAACATCTTAAATAAAGGACAACAACTATTTATTAATTTATAAATTTGCTATGTTTTATAGCAACAATCATGTTAAGAAAAATTATTCATATTGATATGGATGCTTTTTATGCATCGGTAGAACAGCGTGATAACCCTGAGTATAAAGGAAAACCTTTGATTGTGGGGGGATCTCCGGAAGGCCGGGGAGGTGTTGTGGCCGCTGCAAGTTATGAAGTAAGAAAGTTCGGTGTACGTTCTGCCATGTCTTCAAAAAAAGCGAAACAATTATGTCCTCATGCTATATTTGTTTATCCACGCTTTACCGCCTATAAAGAAGTCTCTCAAAAAATCAGAGAAATTTTTCATCGATATACAGATTTGATTGAACCGCTTTCACTGGACGAAGCTTTTCTTGATGTTACAATTGACAAACTAGGCATTGGTTCCGCCATTGAAATAGCAAAAGAAATAAAAAACGCAATAAAAGAAGAATTACAGCTTACTGCATCTGCAGGAGTATCCAGCAATAAATTTGTGGCCAAAATAGCTTCCGATATTAATAAGCCGGATGGACTTACTTTTATTGGACCATCAAAAATAGAACTATTTATGGAGACTCTTCCGGTAGAAAAATTTTTTGGTGTTGGAAAAGTGACGGCAGAAAAAATGAAAGGAATGAATATTCATACAGGAGCCGATTTAAAAAAACTGACAGAAAAAGAGCTCATAAGACATTTTGGAAAAACTGGTCATTTTTTTTATAAAATTGTAAGGGGTATAGATGATAGAATTGTTCAACCAGACCGGGAAACCAAGTCTGTGGGAGCTGAAGATACATTCAGTTATGATCTGACCAGAATCGAAGAAATGAATGAGCAGCTGGAGAAGATTGCCAAACTTGTTCATGACCGGCTTAAAAAGTATCAGTTACAAGGTCGAACCATTACTTTAAAAATTAAATACCACGACTTTAAACAAATTACAAGGAATCAATCATTTCCCATTCCTTTTGATGATTATGAGACCATTATTTCGACTGCGAAGACTTTGTTATTAAAAACGGAACCTGAATTAAAAAAAATCAGATTACTGGGTATTTCCTTATCAAACTTTGGAGAACAACCATTCAAGGAATTGAATGGTCAATTTGAACTATTCTGATTGCTGCTGAGAAGGACTTCTTTTCAGATTTATTCTTCTCTTTTTTTCCACCACATAAAACGAATAAAAGAACCCCTCCATCCCAACTTTCAGTTCGATCTCAACATTATTTTGTGCCAATGCAAAACGTTCACCGAGGACCGCTTCATCCATTGTCAGAGTATAATTACCAGAGGGAACATATAACAGATAACCACCTTTGGGATCAGTAAGTGTGGTGTATGCTTTTCCAGCAGAATCAGTAACAGTTACTCTTATTTTTGACAGGTCCATCTGCTCATTAGCATCTACCGCATATTTTTCCCTATCCATCACAATGTTCCCAGAAAGTTTGATTCCTCTTACAAATGGAATATAATATTTTTCGTTATCTCCATTTATCGTTACACTATCACTTTTTAACGGGAACCATCCTCTATAATCTTCCAGTTGAATAATAGAAAGCAAATAATCGCCATATCGTATATTTTGAAGTTTCGCTGTACCTAGTTGATTTGTTAGAACTTCATCTTCATTTAAACGAACCACCACATTTTCCAATGCAATTTCCTCATTATCTTTTATCCTATTCCCATTTGCATCCAGGAACGCAACAAACTGTACAGTCGCATACCTGACTTTTGTTAACCTTTTTGGAACAGGTATTCCGAACTCCTTTCTGACACCCGCTCCCATATTGAAATTCTGATTTACCTGTGGTTTTAAACTAGGGTCTTCTGTAGAGTTAATTGAAGTATTCGGATCATATAAGCCTGCTTTGTTTCTATTGGTAATATTTACGTTATACCCAAATGTTAACTTGAATCTCCAGCCATCATAAGAAAAGAAATACAGTTCGGGATAAATTCCAAAACTGTGACTGAATATTAAATTGGAGAAGGAGTAATTTGTATTTGTTTGCAGCATGAAACGAGTATCTTTAAAAAGATACTGATGTTGCAATGACATGTACAACAACTGCGGATAGCGGTAACCCAATGTGCTATCAACTATCCTTGCTGCCTGCGGGCCATAATTATATCTGATATTAAATGACACATTTTGATATTGACAAAGTGTAAATAACTGCATGGTAAAGTATTCTTTAATATTCGGAAAATTAATCAAGTTATTATATCCTCCTTTAATAGAAGTACTGAACCTGAAATTCTTATCCATACTAAAATAATTATAGTCAATACCCACCCCTCTGTAATGAAGAACTGTTTTATAAACATTTGAAATATTATAAAACACGTTTGGCATGAAGCGCTGATCCCCTGAACTTTTCACGAGATACAATTGATTATTAAAAATAGAATTCGGAATAATGGAACGAACTTTATCCTGGTCATAGAAAGGAGATTCAAAACGGTTGTAGTTATTTTGAAGTATACTCGACCATTTTTTGGATATGCGATAGATGGAACGATGCGTTAAAATCAGCCTGCTTGTTTCCATAGCGGCAAAATTTTTAGAACTATAAGTCCCACGTAAATTTGTTGAAAGTTTCTTTTTAAAATATAAACCGGAATAAGTAGCATTGGCAAGGTAACCAAATGTTTGAACGGTTGATCCCGGAATTGAAGAATTAACATTTCTTGTA
>CAZMRM010000288.1:0-5346 GCA_964568515.1 uncultured Chitinophaga sp.
GTTCACCGGAATATTGGGTAGCAGTGGTAAAACCGGGGCGTGTTATTTTTGAAGCAGAAGGTGTACCCATGGATGTTGCAAAAGAAGCATTGCGTCTGGCAGCTCAAAAATTACCGGTAACAACCAAGTTTGTTGTAAGAAGAGATTATGCTGGTGATGCCGCTAATTAATATCACTGTGTCTGTCGAAGCTTTAGCGCAGGCAGGAAAAAAACCAAAGAACAGATAAAAAAATGAAACAAGCAGATATTAAACAACTTTCAACAAGCGACCTTGCTGAAAGAATTACAGAAGAAAAAGGTGCTTTGGCTAAGTTGAAGCTGAACCACGCAGTATCTCCTATTGAAAGTCCTGTTAAAATTACAAACAGCAGAAAAACAATAGCTAGATTACAAACAGAACTACGTGCTAGACAAATAGCCGAAGCAAAAAAATAATTCAATTCAGCAATGGAAGAAAGAAATTTAAGAAAAGAAAAAATTGGCTTGGTTACCAGCAACAAAATGCAAAAGTCAATTGTTGTATCGGTGGAACGTAAAGTGAAACATCCGAAATATGGTAAATTCGTGAACAAGACAACAAAATTTGTTGCTCACGATGCTGAAAATACCTGCCAGATCGGAGATACAGTTAAAATTATGGAAACCCGTCCCATCAGCAAAAACAAATGCTGGAGATTAGTGGAAGTAGTTGAAAGAGCTAAATAATAGAAGATTAATACATCTGTTTTTAAGTTGCGCTGACGGGAATTTCGTTTATCAGCTTAAATTAACACTAAACAAAGAAAATGGTACAACAGGAATCAAGATTAACAGTTGCAGATAATAGCGGTGCTAAAGAAGTACTGGTTATCCGTGTACTTGGAGGAACTAAAAAAAGATATGCTTCCATTGGCGACAAAGTGGTGGTTACCGTAAAACATGCTTTACCAAGTGGTAACGTAAAAAAAGGTGCCGTATCAAAAGCCGTTGTTGTAAGAACAAAAAAAGAGGTAAGTCGCCCTGATGGTTCTTATATCCGTTTTGATGATAATGCAGTAGTGTTGTTAAATGCTACTGATGAGTTAAGAGGTACACGTATTTTCGGGCCTGTTGCCCGTGAATTGAGAGATAAAAGTTTTATGAAAATCATTTCACTTGCACCAGAGGTGCTTTAGTGAGCAATAATGACAACGATGCAATCAAAGTTACACGTAAAAAAAGGCGACACTGTAAAAATTATCGCCGGTGAAGCAAAAGGACAGGAAGGTAAAATTTTGTCTGTAGACAAAGTAAAAAGCCGTGCTTTTGTAGAGGGGGTCAAATTAGTATCTAAACATACTAAACCAAACGCGAAGAGCCCTCAAGGTGGAATTGTTAAGCAAGAAGCTTCAATTCACATTTCTAATTTAAAGTTAATTGAAGCAGGCGAAGCTGGTAAAACAACCACCCGTTCTAGCAAAAAAAAATCGAAGGAGGTAACTAAATAATGGCTTATTCACCACGTCTTAAAAACAAGTACAAAGCAGATGTTGTACCTGCTTTACAAAAAAAATTCGGATATAGCAGTTCTATGCAAGTGCCTAAACTGCAAAAAATCTGCCTTAACCAGGGAGTTGGCGATGCCGTATCAGATAAAAAACTGATTGAAAGTGCAATTAAGGAAATGACAACGATCAGTGGTCAGAAAGCGGTTTCAACAGTTTCCAAAAAAGATATTTCCAATTTCAAACTTCGTAAAGGGGTTCCGATCGGAGTAAGAGTAACATTGCGTGGAGATACCATGTATGAGTTTTTGGATCGGTTAATTTCCGTAGCTTTGCCTCGTATTCGTGATTTCAGAGGAATCAATGAAAAAGGTTTTGATGGAAACGGAAACTATACGTTAGGTGTAACCGAACAAATCATCTTCCCTGAAATTGATATTGATAAAGTATCAAAGATCATGGGAATGGACATTACCTTTGTAACATCTGCAGGAAACGACAGTGAAGCATTAGCATTGTTAAGCGAATTTGGATTACCATTTAAAAATCAAAAAAAATAAAATAGTCGATGGCAAAAGAATCAATGAAAGCAAGAGAAGTTAAACGTAAGAAACTTGCTGATCTATACGCTGAAAGAAGAGCTGCCTTAAAAGCAGCCGGTGATTGGGTAGGATTACAAAAATTACCAAGAGCTTCGTCTCCGACACGTCAGCGTAACCGTTGCAAATTAACTGGTCGTCCTCGCGGATATATGCGCCAATTTGGTATTTCACGTAATACTTTTCGTGAAATGGCTTTGGATGGCACTATTCCGGGTATTACCAAAGCAAGCTGGTAGCACCCGCTTTCGCCCGCTGTAGTTTTAACGGAAGCGGGCTTGATTTCAGAAGGCTACGGCGGATGAGAGAGTATTCATGTATAATTATCCTGCGTGCGGGATAAAATATAAAACAAAATAAAATGACAGATACAATTGCAGATTACCTCACAAGAGTGAGAAATGCCATTAGAGCAAACCACAGAATCGTAGAAATACCAGCATCTAATTTAAAAAAAGAAATCACCAAGATTCTTTTTGAAAAAGGGTATATCTTAAGTTACAAATTTGAAGATTCCACTTCACAAGGTACTATCAAAATAGCCTTGAAATACCATCCGGTAAACAAACAATCCGCCATCAGAAATCTGGAGCGTATCAGTACACCAGGTTTACGTAAGTACACCGGTTCATCCAATCTGCCACGTGTATTGAATGGTTTAGGAATCGCCATCATTTCAACTTCCAAAGGTGTAATGACTGATAAAGAAGCTAAGTCTCAAAAAGTGGGCGGTGAAGTATTATGTTATGTTTATTAAATCTTAGGAGGAAAAGAAAATGTCAAGAATAGGTAAATTACCGATTGTACTTCCCAAAGGTGTGGAAGTGAACGTCTCCGATAAAAATGTAGCCACTGTAAAAGGACCAAAAGGTACTTTGGAACAGTCTGTGGATAAAGCCATCTCCGTTAAAAATGAAGATGGAAAATTAGTATTGAACCGTGCAACAGATCAAAAACGTCACAAAGCATTGCATGGTTTGTACCGTGCATTATTGGCCTCTATGGTTAAAGGTGTGAGCGACGGATACAAGCTTGAACAAGAACTGGTGGGTGTGGGTTATCGTGCAGCCAATAAAGGACAATACCTTGAATTAACACTTGGATATTCTCACAACATTGCTTTTGAATTACCAAAAGAAATAAAAGTGAGCACCACTGCAGAAAAAGGAAAAAATCCAACGATCATACTGGAATCGGCTGATAAGCAATTATTGGGTGCTGTAGCGGCAAAAATACGTTCATTGCGTAAACCGGAGCCATACAAAGGAAAAGGTATTAAGTTTACAAACGAGATCCTGAGAAGAAAAGCCGGTAAAGCAGCAGGTAAATAAACATAAACAATCAATCGGAGGTTGAACAGGGGATACCCTTTCAACAACAGATTAAAAATAAAGGAACAATGGCAATTACAAAAGAATTCAGAAGAAGCAGAATCAAACAGCGTATTCGCAAAATTGTGCATGGTGATGCACAAAGCCCACGTTTATCTGTTTTCAGAAGCAATAAAGGAATTTATGTTCAGTTGATCGATGATGCAACCGGTAAAACATTGGTTGCTGCATCCTCTGCAGACAAAGGGATTGCAGATGCAAAGGGTAACAAAATCGATCAGGCAAAACTGGTAGGCAAAGCAATTGCTGAAAAAGCAACAAAAGCCGGAATTGCTTCCGTACGTTTCGACAGAAACGGTTACCTGTACCATGGACGTATTAAATCATTGGCAGAAGGTGCCCGTGAAGCAGGACTAAAATTCTAATCTATTAAAGTAAAAAAATTTAAATTTTTATATCGTGTCAAACGCAAACATCAAAAGAGTTAAATCAAGCGACATCGAACTAAAAGATAAGCTTGTTAGCATTCAACGTGTAACCAAAGTTACCAAAGGAGGTAGAAACTTTACTTTTTCGGCTATCGTGGTAGTTGGAAATGAAAAAGGAATCGTTGGTTATGGCCTTGGTAAAGCAAAAGAGGTTACGGATGCCATTACTAAAGGTATCGATGACGCTAAAAAGAACCTTATCAAAGTAGCGATTGTAAAAGGTACCGTTCCACATGAACAATACGGTAAATTCAGTGGATCCCTGGTATTCCTGAAACCTGCAGCCCATGGTACAGGCGTTATCGCCGGTGGTGCGATGCGTGCCGTATTGGAAAGCGTTGGTGTTACTGATGTATTGGCAAAATCCAAAGGTTCATCCAACCCTCATAACGTGGTGAAAGCAACAATGGATGCGCTGATGAAAATGCGTGATGCTGCTACCGTTGCTCAGCAACGTGGTATTTCTATGGAAAAAGTATTTAATGGATAATCGCTGATATTTTGAGTTCTGAACTTAAAATTGTAAATTCGCGGGCTCAATTATCAAAAAACTAATAAACAGAATGGCAACAATTAAAATTAAGCAGGTAAAAAGTGGAATCGATCGCCCGGAACGTCAAAAACGTACTTTACGTGCTCTGGGTTTTAGAAAATTGAACCAAACTATTGAAAAAGAGGCAACTCCTCAGATCCTTGGAATGATCGGTAAAGTAGCCCACCTGGTTACGGTAGTAAAATAAAAGATAGTTGTATAGGTAATGAACAAGCAGTGTTTGTTACTCACTCAAACGATATAAAAATTAAACTAATGAATTTAAGTAAATTAACACCAGCAGAAGGTTCGGTTAAAAATGCTAAAAAACGTCTAGGTAGAGGACAAGGATCCGGTAAAGGCGGAACTTCTACAAGAGGTCATAAAGGTGCGCAGTCCCGTTCAGGATACTCTGCAAAAAGAGGTTTTGAAGGTGGTCAGATGCCATTGCAAAGACGCGTTCCAAAATTCGGCTTTAAAAATATCAACCGTGTTGAATACCGTGGAATCAATCTGGATGTAATTCAAGGCTTAATCGATAATAATAAGGTAAGTACAATTGATCTTGACTTTTTAATTTCAAAAGGTTTGGCTCACAAGAATGATAAAGTGAAGGTATTGGGACGTGGTGAACTGAAATCAAAAGTGGAAGTTAAAGTTCATGCTTTTTCTTCTTCAGCAAAATCTGCAATTGAAGCGCAAGGTGGAGCTGCAGTATCAATAGAAAAAGCCGAAAAGGCCTAAAAATAAAATTGCAGCAAAAACTGTTTTATGAAAAACTTCATTCACACTTTAAAAAATATCTGGAAAATTGATGATCTCAGGGTCCGTATTATTAATACCCTGGGATTCATTTTAATTTACAGACTAGGCTCCTATATTGTACTACCGGGTGTAAACTCAGATGCGTTAGCGCATGCCCAGGACAGTGC
>CAZMRM010000289.1:0-419 GCA_964568515.1 uncultured Chitinophaga sp.
ACAATAATCTTTTTTAGTACTTTGGGGATGCCAATGATCCGTATGGAACGATAGGCATAACTGTCGTTTATACCATCCGATGCAAAAACACATAACTTATACTGCCCGCTTTCCAGATGGATATTATCCAATGCATATAACAGATCAACCTGAATTAAGGAAGAAGAAACGGGGACAGGAACGGTTACATGAGCCGGCCGTTCATATTCATCCACTAAAGTAACAGTAACAGCAGTAAGGTTGGATTCATCGGTAACGGCAGCTTGTATTCTTACATGATCATCGGCGTGGTACGATGTATTTTCGGCTGGAGCAGTAATCGTGATCCGTGGTGCCGTTTTATCTTTTTCTTTCTTACATGAAAAAAACAAATTAATTAAAATACTTAAGAAATAAAAATATTTTTTGCTACCGTTCAT
>CAZMRM010000289.1:429-5335 GCA_964568515.1 uncultured Chitinophaga sp.
TTACTAAAAAAAATGTCCTTCAGGAATTAGCGGATCCTGGATGTTCAAAAGTTTAACCACCCTGTTTTAGAAGTCTTTGCCAGTTTCTTTTTTTTATTTCAGGTACTTATACCTTTCTTTTTTTGTTAATAAGATGTGGATGATCTGTTTAAAATAATATTTTTCTCTAAACTGTTTTATTTATTAATAAATTTGTGACATGACTGATTTCACTACAAAAAATGACATTAACTCCCGCAGACGAGTAAGCAAACCTATACCAATCCCCCAGCTTGATAACGGTAAAATACAACCGCAGGCTGTTGAATTAGAAGAAGCTGTACTGGGAGCGCTGATGCTTGAAAAAGATGCGCTTACCAATGTGATTGACATCTTAAAATCCGATAGTTTCTACAAAGAATCCAATTCCCGCATATTTGGTGCTATTGAACGCTTGTTTACCCGTTCCGAACCGGTAGATATTCTGACAGTTACACAGGAACTTAAAAAAACAGGTGAGCTGGACCTGGTAGGAGGCGCCTATTATATTACCCAGCTCACCAATCGGGTTGCTTCTGCAGCCAATGCCGAATTTCATGCCCGCATTGTTGCACAAAAATACATTCAACGGGAACTGATCCGTATTTCTACAAAAACCATTAACGATGCTTATGAAGAAGGATCGGATGTATTTGATCTGCTTGATAATGCAGAGAAGAATTTATTCTCTATCGTAGAAGGAAATATCAAAAAGAATTACGATAAGATGAGTACCCTTATTCGTAAAGCGATTGAACAGATCGAAACCACTAAAAATAATAAAGGTAATTTTTCAGGTGTTCCATCCGGTTTAACCGCTTTGGACAGGCTCACCTCCGGATGGCAAAAATCGGATCTGGTTATTATTGCTGCACGTCCGGCCATGGGTAAAACAGCATTGGTACTAAGTGTGGCCAGAAATGCAGCTGTTGATTTTAATAAACCGGTAGCAATCTTTTCGCTGGAGATGTCTTCTTTACAGTTGGTAACCCGTTTGATTGCCAGCGAATCGGAATTACCAGGTGAAAAATTAAAAAAGGGAACGCTGGAAGATTATGAATTTCAACAGCTCAACGACAAAATAAAAAGACTGGCAGAAGCTCCTTTATTCATTGATGATACACCTGGGCTATCCGTATTTGAGCTACGAGCCAAAGCAAGAAGGTTAAAAGAACAACACAACATTGAATTACTCATTGTGGATTATTTACAATTAATGACAGCAGGTGGTGAAGGCAAGGGAAACCGGGAGCAGGAAATTGCCACCATTTCCCGCTCATTAAAAGGATTGGCAAAAGAACTCGAGATTCCTGTAATTGCACTTTCACAGCTGAGTCGTGCTGTTGAAACACGTGGTGGCGATAAACGTCCACAATTATCCGACTTACGGGAGTCCGGAGCCATTGAACAGGATGCCGATCTGGTCATGTTCATTCATCGTCCGGAATATTACAATATCACGGAAGATGAAAATGGAATGGATACGAGAGGGATGGCAGAATTGATCATTGCCAAACATCGTAATGGTCCGGTTGACTCTGCCAAGACCCGTTACATCGGTCAGTTCACTAAATTCTCTGATCTGGATTCCTTGGATCAGGATTTGAATTACGGATCAGGTCCAAGCGCTATCTCACCATCCAGCGATTTTGATGCGCCTTCCAACTCCGTTATCCGGGGGTCAAAAATGAATGATATAGAAGAAGATCATCCATTTTAAAAAAAACAGTATGAAAAAACTGATTCAACTACTTTATTTTCTTTTTCTTGCATCTACCATGCAGGCCGCTTATATCCTCATCCCTATGGATCAAAACCAGAAGGATCATTTAAAAGCATATGGCGTTGCTTACTGGGTGCTTAAACAGGATGTAGAAGTACACTGGCTGCTCAATTATCGTGGAGGCAGCTTCATGATCAGAGATGCAAAAGAAATTGAAAATGAATGCTCGATACGAGGCGTCAGTTTTGAAGTAATTGCCGACTCCAAATCCACTTCCATTCTTGCAGAAATATCCAATCCGGAAATAAACATGGAGGATGTCAAATTGGAAAAGGCACCCAAAGTAGCCGTATACTCCCCTAAGACCAAACAACCCTGGGACGATGCGGTTACACTTGTTCTTACCTATGCTGAGATACCTTATGATGTTATTTATGATGAAGAAATTTTAAAAGATAAGCTGCTGACTTATGATTGGCTGCATCTTCATCACGAAGATTTTACAGGACAATACGGGAAGTTCTGGTTTGCTTACCAGCATGCAGCCTGGTACCAGGAACAACAACGTGAACTGGAACACAGCGCACGTTCGCTTGGTTTTACCAAAGTTTCTCAAATGAAACTGGCAGTTGCAAAAAAGATACGTGATTTTACAGCAGGCGGAGGATTTCTTTTTGCCATGTGTTCGGCTCCCGATTCTTATGATATTGCCCTTGCGGCCGAAGGAATCGATATCTGTGAAAGCATGTTTGATGGTGATGGCAGCACTCCCAATTACAATCAAAAGCTTGATTTTACAAGAACATTTGCCTTCACCAATTTCAGGTTAAGCACCAACCCCAGCGAATATTCCAAATCCAATATCGATAATCAGGCACGCAAACAAAAGTATGGTGTTAACCGCAGTAATGATTTATTTACCTTGTTTGAATTTTCTGCAAAATGGGATGTTGTTCCAACCATGCTTTGCCAAAATCATGAACAAATCATTAAAGGATTCTGGGGACAAACTGTTGCTTTCGAAAAAAGTTTTATAAAACCGGATGTACTTATTCTGGGAGAAAATAAAGCAGCAAATGAAGCACGTTACATTCATGGAGAATATGGAAAAGGCATGTTTACTTTTTATAGCGGACATGATCCGGAAGATTATGAACATCGCGTGGAGGACCCACCTACTGATTTAAGCCTTCACCCCAACTCTCCGGGTTACCGGCTGATCTTAAACAATATACTTTTCCCGGCTGCAAAGAAAAAGAAACAAAAAACCTGAAAAGTATAGATTCTTTTAAGATCAATCCCAGAATTTCCAGGAGGCACCGAACCGGAGTGTCCGCTGATTAAGGGCATATCCAGGGGTTAACATGTAGTTGTTTCCGGATAATCCACTGTTCAGGTGATCAATTTTAAAAAAGATATTGACCACTTTAATTTTCAGATTGAGGAAGAAATCAACCACCGGATAGTTCCCGTATTTTTTATCATTTTGCAGATAAAACTGTCCTGTTGCAGGCATGTATGCATTTGCATAATAGGCTGTATTAAAAAATACCTGCAGACCTGCCTGAAAGCGTAGTGCCTTTTCAAATAAATCATTTTCGTAATAAAAGGAATGCTGTAAAATAAATTGAGGTACACGAATCGCAGACAGATCAGGTACTTTCTGGAAATGAACTTTATTATTCAAATGCCAGTTATAGAGTTCAAAATTCTTTTTAATAAAAGCAGCAAATACAGGAATGGTCCCTGAATACTGCCTGGCAATGGCAGTGTAATCGAAAAATAAAACATTGCTGTAATTTGTAAAATTAATACCGACTGTTAAATCGTATCTGTTTAAAAATAAATCAGCGGTAATACTTTGTTCCTTTGTTTTTTTGAAATCATTGATCCATTTAAAATGATTGGAAAAAAAACGGTTGTACATAAATGGCGGTGCATATTCTTTTTCTTTTGCCATTAGAATGAACCGGTTGCCATCTCCTTTAAATACTTTGGTAATGGTTCCCGCAAGCTCTTTATCATCTTTATTGTAGCCATTTACTCCGAGGGCTCCACTGATTTTAACATAAAAGCCTTTACTCGAATACAGGTTACTGAGCTCCCCTCCTATGAATATATTATTGAATGCGGTATCTATTTCACGTTGTTCAACCGAGATATACTGATGTTTGATGCTGACACCGGCACCAATCATATCGAACCAACCCCGGTGTTTTAAATTATCAGCTCTTTTCCAGGCAATTTCATTTTCCAGTTTCATCACGTATACAGAGTCCTTTGTAAGTAATGAATCGTAATACACATTTTTGTAATATCCGGACAAAGGGTTGAAATCATTATATTTTATGGCATTATCATCAAATTCGGAAGTCAGTATGAAACGGCTCGCAGGAATGACAGGGGAAGTGTCATTTACCCTATGCCCCAGGTTAAGGTATTGTTTTAAAAATATATTTTTATTGGCCCTGTAGTTTCTGGCATCAGCAAGCGAAGGATTATAATTGGGGCTTCCTTCTAAAAAGGCCGAATCATTGATCATCCCTCCGTTCTCCTCATTTTTGATGGTATTGATTGTTCCTGTAAACAGCAGCATGTAACGGTTATCCAGTGTCCTGTAATTGGAGGACAATGCAAAAAAAGTATGATCTGTTCTTTGCTTTAAATAAAAACCGGTTGCCTTGATCCTGGAAAAATTGGCAGTCATGTTCCAGTTCTTTTTAATGTTATGGGAAAGTGTCATTTTAAAAAACTGTTCGCGCTGTGAGCCAAAAACACAAAGGAGATCGGTATAAGGAATCCGGGTATTGTAAAATTTGATTGAAAAAGGTGTATAAAAATAATTCAGGTAATGGTTTCTTCCATAATTGAATCCAATTGGAAAATTGGTTCTGTAAATAAAATCGTTATTCACCTGTCCGGAATTACCCAATGTATTTCTGGGAAGGTAATTTTGAAAATCAAGGAGCGTATTGTCAATAAAACTGGCAGAGTCAGGGTATTCAAACTGATGAATGGTGTAGTATTTCAAGGGAAACACTTTATTCGCCATCTTCACCGAATCATCGGTTGTAGCAAATAAAGCGGATACAAAAAACAAAAAAAGAAAAACTAATTTTTTCACAGCAACAGGTTGTTCCGATAAATTTTGCACAAAAATAACAT
>CAZMRM010000290.1:0-5325 GCA_964568515.1 uncultured Chitinophaga sp.
TAGCACATGAAAGGAGCTGGATGTCTCCGTACAATTTTGTACAAAATAATCCGATTAATCGTATTGATCCTACGGGAGCATTAGACCATGAATATGAAGTAGATGGTAAAACTGGAGCAAGAACCAAGGTAAGCGATTTAGGAGGAGATGAAGTTGATTACAATCATATTAAAGGGGGATTAAATGACGGTAAAACAGAAATTGTAGATATGTCCACTTGTAAAACCACAATGGTGAACTCATCTGCTTTTGTGAAAGGCTATATTCACCGAGATTCAAAAACCGATTGGAAAAATATATATGATGAATTTAGAACAGGAACAGGGCCAGAAAAAAGTTTGATAGTAGGAAGAGACAATCATATGATTCAAGATATAATGAAATCACCGCAGTTTGCTATAGGAGCTAAAAAATTTATGGAAAATGGAACAGATAAAAAATTCTTTTTTGAAGGAGAGTTTGGACTTTCAGGAGCTTGGAAAGCAGGGGATAACGCGACTGCTCAAATGATTGGCAAAGCAAATATGAGTTTTTATCCTGTAGGTAACCAATTAGTTATTATGGTTGTCGACAGCAAATCTATGACATCTTGGTCTTTAAATCCATTTGCGAAAGGCGAAAGTAATAATGTATCAAGGCAAGCAGGGAAAATTATTCCGGAAAGCACAACTCACCAGACATATATTTGGAATTTACCTATAAAACCGAAATCACCATAATGAATTATCTAAAGAAAATATCGTTTTTGTTTCTTATTCCCTTGTCAATATGTTGTTGCAGTAGTATTGAGCAGGAAGAAATAACGGGTGTATATGTAGCAAAAAATAATATTAATACGATTGATACTTTAAGAATATTAGAGAATGGTACTTATATAAAAGATGTTTACAGAAAGAACGACAACAGCTTAGTATACCACAATACAGGCGTATGGAAATACGAGGAAGGAAGAAGAATAATACTTCAGGATTTTTTTCTTGATGAAGACCAAATCTACAGTAAAGAAGCAGGGAATTTTGAAAGCGGTTTAATAACATCTTCTTTAATTATTGAGAGGAAATCAGGAAAGTTATTTATTAATTATAGAGAGGATAAAGGCAACTATCTTTATGAAAAGCTATAATAAAATTACTTCATCTAAAACGCCAGGCATATAGTTACGAAGATTTACCGAGTGATAAATTTGGTGCTGAGTTCGCAGTTAAATATTTTGACCCTAAGAGCAAGCAAACCTTAGTGAGCAGTTGAAAAATTATTTAAACAACGTTTTAAAGGCTACAGATCCAAAGAATGCACCGAATTATGAAAAGTTACCTACAACGGAACCTGAAAAACCAACTAGGACCAATGAAGGAACAACTCCTGTTTACACCAAAGAAAACAAATAATGAACAAGAAAAAAATTATATTAGCAGTAGCTACAGTTTTAGTTCTTGGAGCTTCGATGTTTTTTTATTTTAGACATGCAGAAAATAAAAAATATGAGAAACAAGGATTAGAGTTAGTGTCTAAGATTGAAGAATACAGGCAACATAATAATAGGCTGCCGGATAATTTTAGTGAGCTAGGGCTTATAGAACCTATGGGGGAAGGTCCATATTATGAGAAGAAAGATAGTCTAAACTATATCGTATTTTTTAATATTGGTTTTGATAATACGAAGACGTATTATTCTCAAACCAAAAAGTGGAAAGATGAGCCATAACAAAAGCCCGGATGTGCCGGGCTTTTGTTATTTTTTACTGTACGTTTTTTTTGTTTTGTAGTCGCGGATGATTGGATTTGCTACATTTGTATGGACGCTGAGTTAAGGTAAATAAAAAAATCAATACCTTAATAAAATGAAACAGACAAGAAAAAAGTACAGCAAGAAATTCAAACAAAAAGCAGTAGAATTAAGTAATGTTCGCGGCAATGTTCAGGAAATTGTTAGGGAGTTAGGTGTACCAGCGGAATTCATATACCACTGTATGACAATATATATTTAGAGAAAATAAAATAGCATAATTAAGAAACTTATTTAAAAGTCCATTGTTCTGCGCATTTGTGGTACTAAAAAGCCTTTAAAGATTTTCAGATGAAAAAAAGAAAAATCCACATTGAAAATTAGTATTTTGGCAATCTGAAATGTAAGCTTTAAAACTGACATATTACGAAGCAAAAAATCCTTTAAAGGTTATGTATAGCAAATCTTTAGGGATGCGTAAAAGTATACAGAGGTTTTTAAGGGTTGATCCGATGTCACATTTACGAGCTGAATGGACACCGTAAAATGCTATGCGCTGTAACCCGATTATGAACATAGACCCGGACGGAGCTTTAGATACTGATTTTAAAGATAAAGACGGAAATACCATAAGCCACGTAGATGACGGTTCTAATGCTGTATTCCAACAAACAGGGTCAGGCACCAACCTTCATTATGAGTTTAAAGAATACAATAATCAGGGCGGTAAAAATGAAATTACTCCGCAAGCTGTTACATCAGTAATCCAAGAGCAACAAAATTTGAATATGACAAACTCAAGTTTGATGCAGGATTATAATGCAGAAACTCAAAAATATGGGAGAACCCATTGCAACCAAGCAACGCAATGTGTTCCAAAATATAAATAATACAATGAAAATATTAAAACTAACAGTTGCCCCTGCAATAATGATTTTGTTATACTCTTGCAATGGAAGCAATACAGAAACAAAAAAAAATATCGTTGCAGACACTATAAAGAGCGTACAAAAAATAGTTGAAAGGGATACATTAATTGACAGTCAGAATTTTCAGAGCTTTTGGCTTGGCTTCAGAAAAATGGTCTTATCTAAAGAATCTAAGGGGATCAGTAAAGTGATTGACCTGCCGTTTGAGATATATGGATTTGAAGATAGCGACCCGCGTATAAAATTGTCAAATGTTGACTCTGTTAATGTTATTTTTAAGAGGTTCCTTTCAGAATCAAACGTTAGTTATCCCGACATAGACAACCACTTGGAACTGATTAATAACATTACTCAGCTGGAAGCTTTCCCGGGTTATGCTGCATCAGAAAACTGGAGAAGAATAGAGCAGATGGAATTTAGAAATGATGGAAATGGTTGGCAATTATCGAGAATATATTTGGATACAAAAGAGCTAAAGAAGAATCGAAACTAACAATCAAAGCTACTGAATTGGGTCTTACAGTATTAATTATTGCATCGATAGCATACAGGATGCAAAATTTATTTTGTTTCAAAAATTATAAAATCATAGGTAATATTAATTTCATGGATCGGAATCAAAAAAATTATATCACAACAGGGATTTTTGTTTTATTCTTTGTTTCTTCTTTCTCGCAACAAATACCTTCGAAAAGTCCAAATGAGAAACTGTCTTCTTCGGATGTAGCCAATGAACTTCAAACCAGGAGCAGTTCATTGGAGCAATTGGATCTGAACACGTTGGTTTCTATTGATAAATCCGGTGATGCATCCTTATCTGTTCCGATCGTGAATGTAAAAGGAAGAACATTGAACCTTCCCGTTTCATTAAGTTACAAAGCAGGAATAAAAGTTGACCAGCATGCATCGGAAGTAGGTCTTGGCTGGAGTATTAATTTTGGCAGCATTGTAAGAGACTTTGGTATGTTTGAACCGGATTATACGGCTACCTCTGCTGAGACAGAAATGAAAAATACAAGTCATGTCAGTTATGCAGCGGGTAGTTTAACAACAATGGCGTCTTCTGTTTCTGAATTGCCCGGCAGCAACAATAAAAGCCTGATATATAATGCAATCAATACGGGGAACCTGACTCCTGACGATTATCGCGTTTCGATCCCCGGGATGGGAGCAACGAGTTTCTGGAACAATGGTGCAGCCAATGCTGCACATGATTTTGTTTTTTCGGATGCAAATCCCTGGAATCTGAATTTTTCCAAAAAAACGTTTGAGATCTACCAGGAATTTTCGAGGATCAACGAGTTAACGTATGAGAAAGTAGGGTCAACCAATAACCTGGTCAATCAGGGACGTAATCTGGCTGCAGCGATCTGCGTTCCACCTTATGTGATCAATCGTGCCTTTAAAGGTTTTGTTGGTAAAACATATGCATCCAGCCTCAATTCTCCGGGAATTGTTTCAACCCAGCCGAATTTCCCCTATAATGAAAAAGTGAAATATGAGGATTTCAGCTCCTTCACAATTACTGTAGAAGATGGAACCGTATACGTATTCGGACGTCCATTGAGAGGACAAAAATATCTGTTTACGGAAGATCCTTTCTGGAGCACGATTCCGGAAAGTGTGCATTCGCTTGGATCGAGTTTACCGCTCAATGCAATCTATGGTGAATGGTGGAAGATCGATTACATAGCAGAGTGGCTGTTGACCGAGGTCAGAAGCTATGATTACATCGACTCAAATGAGAATGGTATAGCAGACGATGGAGACAGTGGGGATTGGATACGGATAGAATACACTGCTCCCTATCAAATAGAGAAGCTTCCGGGAATGATTTATACGCTGGTTCCTAAACACCGGGAATGGCTGAATTATATACAAACAGATAAAGCCTCATCGCTGATGCGTGAGCGGGCATACGTTACAAAAATTGTGACACCGGTGCAGCAGATCGATTTTGCATTGTCAAAACGTTTCGACATTGATCAGGATTATTTTAAAACGCCCCTTAACTGGATCAATAGTATAAACCAGGGAGTCGATTACGTTTATTCCAACGCGTATGCAGGCAGTTTCGATAAACTGGAGGTCAATTATCCGGTTGAAATGATGAAATATGATCAGGTAACCATCAAAGAAAGGCTCAACGACCAAACACTCAATACAGTTCGATTTAACTATGCAGCAAAGGGCAGTGAAACGGAGCTTGCTGTATCGGATTATATCATCAGAAGTAATAATGATCAGGAAACAATTTCTTACGATCCTGCAAATACAGGACAATCGCTGAATATTGAAAAGTACAATACAAAAACTTCCGGGAATCCTTATCAGATAGGGAGAGGAAAAACAACCTTGTTGAGTATCGATTTTTTTCCTCAGGCCAATTTAGCATCTTATGAGAAACGCTCCTATAAATTTGAATATGCCTACAATCCTTCTTTCAGCGCAATTCACAAACATGAAATTGAATACTTGGGATCTTATCCGAGATTAAGACAATCGCTGGTGATGCACCAACGGCTAAAGGACCTGAATTTAGTTTTGAGCCCTTATAAATATTGGTCTTATGAAGTTGATGCCAATGGTAATGCGAATAGTTTTGCAACGTCTTCCACAGCGCTTATTGATGAAATGGGGAATTATCTGGATGTAAACGCTCCGAACAAA
>CAZMRM010000291.1:0-450 GCA_964568515.1 uncultured Chitinophaga sp.
AAAATGCAGATGTTGAAAAAATCATTGCACCTCCTTTTATTCATCTTTCTGAAGCAGCAAAAAAAATTGCTCAAAAAAAAGATTTTAAGCTCTCTGCTCAAAATTGTCATCACACAGTTAATGGTGCTTATACGGGTGAAGTAGCAGCAGGAATGATTGCTTCCACAGGTGCTACACATGTTATCATAGGTCACTCGGAGAGACGCATGTACTTTAACGAGACGAATGAATTGCTTGCTCGGAAAATAAATACGGCATTAACAGCTCAACTGATCCCCATTTTTTGTATTGGAGAAAGCTTGGAAGAAAGAAATGCCAATAACCATCATCATGTTGTTCAAACACAGCTGAAGGAATCCGTTTTTCATTTGACGGCTGCAGAATTTTCAAAGCTTATTATTGCTTATGAACCGGTTTGGGCTATTGGAACAGGAGTAACAGCAACCAGCC
>CAZMRM010000291.1:460-725 GCA_964568515.1 uncultured Chitinophaga sp.
GGAAATGCACGGATTTATACGGGCGGAGATCCATAAAAAATATGGTCAAGAAATTTCGGAAAACATCGTCATTCTCTATGGCGGAAGCTGTAATCCGCAAAATGCGAAGGAATTATTTGCCTGTAAGGATGTAGATGGAGGCTTGATCGGCGGTGCATCATTAAAAGCTTCCGACTTTAATGCAATTAGCAATTCGTTTTCTTAACACTTCTTAACATTTACTTTTATTAGAATTATTTAAATTCATGAATTATATTGAGTTAGC
>CAZMRM010000291.1:735-5310 GCA_964568515.1 uncultured Chitinophaga sp.
AACCAAAAGAACAAGGGAGCGACGTCTTGATTGCACAGCTTGCAGAGTTAGGATTTGAGAGTTTTGTGGAAACAGAGAAGGGATTTAATGCATACATTCCTGAGACGGAGTTCGATTCGCATCAGCTGAATCTCGCTTTATCTTTTTATACCGATTTTTTTAAGGTCAATTACTCTTCCACAACGATACAACAGCAAAATTGGAACAAGGAGTGGGAATCCAACTTTCAACCCATAAATGTAGATGATAAATGCTACATCCGTGCTCCATTTCATGAAGCAAAAAAAGGAGTATTTTATGACGTCATCATAGAACCTAAGATGTCCTTTGGAACCGGACACCATTCAACAACCCAGTTGATGATTCAAAAATTGATGCAACTTCAGGTTTCAAAAAGATCCTTATTGGATATGGGATGTGGAACCGGAGTATTGGCCATTGTGGCTTCCCTGATGGGAGCAGATCCGATTACGGCAATCGATATTGATGAATGGAGCTATGAGAATACTATAGAAAACTGCGAGAAGAATAATATCAACAATGTCCTTGTTCATAAAGGAAATGCTCAAATTTTGGCTGGAAAAGTATTTCATACTATATTAGCAAATATCAATAAAAATGTCCTTCTCAAGGATCTTGAAATATACATAAGCGCACTAGAACAATCCGGTAATTTAGTGATCAGCGGTTTTTTTGAAACGGATATTGATGAACTCTCTGCCAAAGCAGCAGCGCTTGGTTTAGCATTGAAAGATAAGGCAACACGGGAACAGTGGGCGATGTTACATTTTATTAAATAATTTGAATAATGAAAAAACGAATCTCTCTTTTTATAGTAATAACATTTTTTTGTTCGATCCAACAACTATTTGCACAGGTTAATCCGATTAAACAATTCTCTGAAGATCCTTTGAAGTTCCTGGAAGAAGTAAAAACCATGTTTGAAGTAACCAACATGGACAAAAAGGAGGTAAAGGTCTTTATGGAAGAATTCACTAGAATTTGGAATTCACCAAAATACACTGATAATCTTAAAAAAGCAACCTATAACTCTTTTAACCTGATGGTGAAAAAGAAGTTAAGGATTTTACCGGAATATAAAA
This sequence comes from uncultured Chitinophaga sp., assembly GCA_964568515.1. Classification (GTDB taxonomy): domain Bacteria; phylum Bacteroidota; class Bacteroidia; order 2-12-FULL-35-15; family 2-12-FULL-35-15; genus 2-12-FULL-35-15. Next base: position 1,839 of record CAZMRM010000291.1, read on the forward strand.
GTTATCTTAACTCAGTAATGAATTTTGTGAACTCCAATCAAAGTGAAGATAACTTTTTGACCTGGCAGGAATCGATCACCAAAATTTTGAATGGCAAAAATATCAAGAACTACTCTGAATATCTTGAAATGAGCGAAAACCTTTTTGCGTCGAATACTTTTTATAAATCCACCGTTGTTCAATTCCAGTCAAGCAATAATAAATACATATTTGAATATGACAGTGTACCCAAAGTGATCTTTCCGAAAATGGATCTTAAATGTTATAACAATCACAATGATAGTGGGATTATTTATAACACCAGAGGAACCTATTATCCTTACAGGGGTGTATTTGTTGGCGAAACAGGAAAAGTAGACTGGAAAAGGGCAGGATTGAATGATAATACGGTTTGGGCAGAATTAAAAAAATACCAGATAACACTAAAAACAAGTGGATTTACTGCTGATTCCGTGCTTTTCTATAACAAAAACTATTTTGAAAAACCATTATTGGGTATTCTCACTGAAAAAGTAATTTCCGAACGAGAGGATATTATTTCATACCCACGTTTTGATTCCTACAGTAAACGGATGCAAATTCCGGGCATTGCCAAAGATGTGGATTATGAAGGCGGATTTTTTCAAAGAGGAGCCAAATTTTTAGGATCAGGAAACAAAGAAGAAGATGCCAAGCTCATTTTTAAAAGAGATGGTAAGCGTTTTCTTATCGTCGGAGCTAAACTAATTGGTATTACAGAAGAAAAACTTACGGCAGAAAATGCCAATATCAAATTCTTTTTCGATAAGGACTCCATGACACACCCCAGTGTGAATATGAAGTTTATGGTAAAAGAAAGAGGATTGTCTCTTGTAAGAAATACAGATGGTATATCAAAATCGCCTTACCTGGATTCGTTCCATGATGTCGATATGTATTTTGAAGAGCTTGCCTGGAAAGTGGAAGAACCAAAAATAGATTTAAAAATGCTTGTTGGTAATTCATCCGAAGATGCTTTATTTGAGTCATCTTCTTACTTCAGAACCAATCGTTATGAACAGGTACAAGGACTGGATCAGATGAATCCTTTAATTCAATTAAGGGATTTTGATAAAGCAACAGGAGGCAAACGTACCTTTACCGGAACGGCTTATGCCAAATATCTTAAATATGGAATAAAAGACGTTGCACCAAATCTTATCCGGCTTTCTGTCCTGGGATTTATATCCTATAAACCCGAAGATGATATCGTACAGTTGAACGAAAAATTATTTACTTACATTGGGGCACGTGCAGGACATGTTGATTACGATGTAATTCAATTTCCTTCTGTTATCCGTGGAGGAAACAACGCATCTATTAATTTGACCAATTTTGATATGACAATATATGGCGTTAAACAAGTCGCCATGAGTGACTCTCAGAACGTGGTTGTATATCCTTCGGAACAAACAGTAATCTTAAAAAGAAATCGTGATTTTGCATTTGGAGGCGTGGTACATGCCGGTAAATTCGATTTTTATGGAAAAGAATTTACATTTGATTACGATAAATTCAAAGTAGATCTTAAAAATGTCGATTCACTTCGTATAACAGTAAAATCAATAGAAAAAGACGTTTATGGAGAGTACCCTCCGGTAAAAGTGAAAACCGTAATTGAAAAAATTGACGGTAGCTTGGAAATAGATAATCCTAAAAACAAGTCGGGAAGAAAGGAATTTCCAAGTTATCCGATATTTAACAGTTTTAAAGATTCCTATGCATACTATGATAAAAAGTCAATTCAAAACGGAAAATATAATAAGGATAAATTCTATTTTAAGTTAGAACCCTTTACAATTGATAGTTTGGACAACTTTACAAATGAAGGTCTTGATTTTAAAGGAGAACTCGTTTCTGATGGAATATTTCCTACTATCAAAGAATCATTGAAGTTACAACCGGATTATTCACTCGGTTTTGTTACTAAAACACCTGCAACAGGCTATCAGATGTATGGAGACAAAGGAACCTATACAGCAACAATTAATTTAAGCAACAAAGGTTTAAGAGGAGATGGGTCTCTTAAATACATCACTTCGACGATCGTTTCCTCTGATTTTATTTTCTTTCCCGATTCCACAAACTGTGTTGCAAAAACATTTGATGTTAAGGAACAAAAAACAGTACCTGAATTTCCTCAGGTACATGGTGATAGCGTAAAAGTACATTGGCTGCCCAAAAAGGATGTTTTATACGCGAATAATTATAAGACAAAAAAATTTCAGAGTTATAACGGTCAAGCACAGTTTGACGGGGCTTATTCGCTTACTCCCAAACAATTATTTGGTAATGGGACGGCAGATTTTTCCAATGCAAAGCTGGATGCTAAATACATTAAATTTAAAGCCAATGTATTTGATTCGGATACTGCCAACTTCAGCTTAAAAACAGAAGATATTGCAACACTTGCATTTGCAACAGATAATGTAAAAGCCCATATCGACTTTTCAAAAAGGATGGGTGAATTTAAATCCAATGGAAAGGGTTCTATCGTAAAATTCCCGGTGAACCAATATATTTGTTTTATGGATAATTTCAAATGGTACATGGATAATAGCCAGATCGAGCTTGGTTCTGATAAGAGACCGGCTACTCAAAGTGATCTGGACTTAGAAGGGCCAGAATTCATCTCTGTACATCCTAAACAGGATTCCCTGAGGTTTCAATCGCCGGCTGCTCGATACGATTTGAAAAAATACATCATCACAGCCAGAGATGTGAAGTATTTGAATGTGGCCGATGCACGCATTTATCCGGATAGTGGTTTAGTCATTATTAAAAAGGAGGCTGTTATGCAAACGTTTAACAATGCAAAGATTGTTGCCAATGCAGTTACTAAATATCATAATTTGTATAATTGTACCGTGAATGTCCTTGCCCGTAAAAGTTATTCCGGCTCAGGGTCGTATGATTATGTAGATGAAGCAAAAAATAAACTGACATTCTATTTTAGTAATATCAATGTGGATACCACTTATCAAACCTATGCAGAAACCAGTATTCCGGACACATCCAATTTCCGCTTAAGCCCAATGTTTGAATACAAAGGAAAAGTAAAACTAAAGGCATCTGCGCAGTTCCTCGTATTTGATGGTGCAGTAAGAATTAAACACGATTGTGCAGGTATATCCAAAGCATGGTTAAAATTTGAATCAGAAGTCAATCCGGGAGAAATCTATATTCCAATCAGTAAAAATCCTGTTGATATTGCCGGTAAGCCTATCGCTACCTCTATGATGGTCACAACCGATTCAACGCATTTTTATTCTGCTTTTCTTTCACCTAAGGAAGCTTCCAATGATCCTTATGTTTTACCTGCAGATGGTTTTATGTTTTATGATAATACATCGAAAGAGTACAGAATATCGAACAAAGAAAAATTAGTAGAGCGCTCATTACCTGGTAACTATTTGAGTTTGAGTACTACGCAATGTAAGGTATATGGAGAGGG
>CAZMRM010000292.1:0-5309 GCA_964568515.1 uncultured Chitinophaga sp.
TCCCGATTGAATCACCAACAACACTACCATCGCTTAAAAGATCTGTTTGTGCGGCATCAAAACCAAGAAAAGAAGGAACCGGAAAGGCAGTTCCTGCAATAAATCCATCCTTCGATGTTAGAGGTTCCCCCATTACACTTTCGTTTTCATTTAATAATACGCCGGCTGGATTACTGCTTGTAAAGAAACCGGCTGTAGCATCATCTTCTTCTTTCAAAACACCGAAGAAACCGGCAGCGGCGCCTCCCAGTGTTACATAAGAATCCAGGGCAAGAAGCGGATTGGCAACCAATTGTGCTTTTTTTACTGTTGGAACAGGAGTATAAGTACCTAAAGGATTATTATAAAAAGAAGTAGTGGTTTTAAACCAAAGTAGTTGTGAACGTGTTGCGTCTGCAAAAACAGTCATTACTTTATGACCCGGTAATAAATCGGCATATATTCTATACGTTATGGAACCTACCGGTAATGCGCCTGTCGGATAACCGGCATCCGTAGATTCTATATCTGCCTGTGCAGCATCTGCAGCATTCGAAACATAATATTTTTCAACAATTATCTTTTCAAGTCCGTTTTGAGCGAAAGCAAAGGCGCTCATCAAAAGTGACATACTAAGTACTAATTTTTTCATGGGGTATGTTTTTATTTTTGTAATGAGTGATTAAATACAGTTCGTAAATGTTTTGGATGATTTTTTTTACATCACAAAATTCATAAAACATTCTTCAATAGTGTTTAATGAAACATTACGATTGTGTTAAGTTGAGGCTACCGAATATTTACAATAAATTAACATAGGTTGAATTTAAGGTCAGGAATTAAATGCCTTTAAGGCAAACAGGAAAAGTAGGAGAAGAGGTAGGCTAATAGGAAAAGTACAGATTAAAAGGAAGCGGCGGATAAGTTCTGCTTATAAAATGATTTTTATACTTTTTGTTTTTTTTGTATTACTCTGCAACCGGATAAAGTAAACTCCTTTACTTAAACCGGCAAGACCGATTCGGACATGCTGAATAATACCAATGTCACTTGTATTACACGGGATCCTTAAAATTTCCTGCCCAAGTATAGAAGTGAGGTAAATCTCGGATTTAACATCACTTGTATAATCAATGGTTAACTGGTCGAATGCAGGTACAGGATATACACTAAGAATATTAAAATGCTCTTCTGAAACAGGAGGATCAACAATGCCACAATAATTGTTAACTGCGCGGACGGATTTATAAAGATTTAATCGCCCGTTGCTGAGCGTTTTTCCGGATAAATCAGGTAGCACATCTACATTGCGAAGCAGAGAATCCTTTATTTGTAAAGCAATACCAGGAGGGTCTTTTTTGTATTGCTCCATAAAATCTTTGCAGACAAGGGAATACATTAATGTAATTGCTCCGGCAACCATTGGTGCAGAGAAGGAGCAACCTGAATCATAATAATAACCATTCACAGGAAAGGTTGAGGTAATGTTTGTGCCGGGTGCACCCAGGTCCACTGACTGGGCACCATATGCGGCTCCTGTATTTTTCAGATCCGTATTATCGGTATTTGTAACAGTAATCAGCCAGGGGCTTGTACAGGTTGTGGGCATGTCGCCATCGTTATCTACATTAATAGCTTTGTTTGCAGTGGCTGCAATATTTAAGATTCCGGCAACACCCATCGAATCATATAAAGAGCACCATATCGGGTGATCATCAGGTTTTGCAAAATCAATTCCAAAAGAAGAGTTGGCGGCAACTATAAAAGCTCCTTTTGTTCCATTACTTTTATTATAAGCTTTCCGCTGGTCCAGCACATAAGCATATCCTGCAATAACGGTGGATTCAAAATTACTTCCACCGGTATAGGAGACCGGCATAATTTTTAAATTCCAGTTAACGCCCGTTACACCAATCCCATTATTACCTTTTGCCCCTGCAATGCCACAAACCATTGTACCATGACTTTTTAAAGGCAAACTATCCGTCGCTTTAAAAGGGTTCCAACCGTTAAAATCGTCGATATAACCATTCAGATCATCATCCAATCCGTTGTATGGAATCTCCTGGTAATTTTTCCAGAAGTTTAAATCCTGATGCGCTAATCCAAAGCCATCATCAATGACTGCTAACACAATTGTGTCGCCGGTACTGGTATTGCCTCCTGTAGTGAGGTCCCATGCTTTGGCTGCTTCAATATCTGCTCCCGGGATACCATTATTTTGTCCTGTATTTTGAAGGTGCCATTGATAGCCTATTTCCGGATCATTGGGAAGGTTTCGTGCGTAAACAGGATGATCAAACTGTGCAGTCACCACCAGTGGATTTGCTTTCAACGTCGCTAAAAGCACATTCGCTTCAACAGCTGAATAATTATATTCAAACAGATATATATGCAGTGTCCTGGAAACAATGCGTTGCAGTTTTAAATCTGTTTTAACTCCTTTCAAATAGGCTGCTTCATGAATAACCTGTTCAACGGAATGGTCATCTTTTAACTGAAGCAGTATATTCTTGTCATCAACAGTTGCTTCCTGAGCAGTTGAACTGCAATAACAGCTTAGCAGAAGTAAAAAAAGAATCGGAAATTTTTTCATGGACTTTACAGGAGGGACAGAAGCATGATCGCACATTTTTTCTATTACAATTATACGCATTTATTGCGTATTTTGCAATACCATATGGGATTTAAATGACTGCTAAAAACTTTACCGTATATAAATCATCTGCAGGTTCAGGAAAAACATTTACGCTTGTAAAGGAATACCTTGCCCTTGCACTTTCGGATGCTCAATATCCTCCTCAGGCTTATAAGCATATACTGGCCATCACCTTTACGAATAAGGCAGCAGCGGAAATGAAGGAACGTATTGGTAAAGCATTAAAAGAACTTTCGGAAGAGGATTACAGTAACATTTCATCAGGAACAAAAACATTATTGGCCGCCTTAAAAGAGCATATCCATTTAAATGTTGCACAACAACTAACAGATGAATTAATCAGAAAAAGAGCACAGCATATTCTCACTGCCATACTGCATAATTATTCTGATTTTGCCATTGGAACCATAGACAGTTTTGTGCACAAAGTAGTGCGAACATTTGCATTCGATTTAAAAATTCCTATGAGTTTTGAAATTGAACTGGATGATGAACGATTACTTTCTCAGGCCATTGATTTGCTGTTAGCCCAAATTGGAAATGATGAACAACTGACAAAAGCGTTAATTGAATTTACCGAGAGTAAAACAGATAATGAGAAAAGCTGGCACATTGAGAATGATCTGAAAATTTTTGCCAGACAACTGTTGAATGAAGAAGGCGATATTTATATTGATAAATTGCGCCAACTCAAGGTCAATGATTTTTTTGCAATCAAGGATATATTATTTGCAGAGTTAAAAAAATTTGAATCATCTGTCACATTACTTGCAGAAAAAGCAGTGCAGCTGATAAAAAAGCAAGGACTGGAGGCCAAGGATTTTTACCAGGGTGACCGCGGAATTGTAACCTACTTTCAGAAATTAAGCAGTGGAAAGATAGATGCCGTCATTCCGAATTCAAATGTGGAAAAAACAGTTGGAGAAGATAGATGGTACGGTGGTAAAGCAACAGCACTTGAAAAGCAAGGAATAGACGCCATTAAACCTGTATTGCTGGATTATTTTAATGAGATGCAAATTCTGAAAGATGCGCAGTATTCAGAATACATTGTATTCAAACTCATTAATAAAAATATTTATTCCCTCGCCGTACTCAATGAAATTGAAAAATTATTGAATGAGTACAAGGCACAGAATAATATCATCCATATTTCCGAATTCAATAAAATGATCGCTAAAATTGTATTGAATGAACCTATTCCATTTGTGTATGAGCGATTGGGTGAACGGTACAGTAATTATTTAATTGATGAATTTCAGGATACTTCAGTTTTACAGTTTCAGAATTTATTGCCATTAATTGATAATTCACTGGCTGGTGGTCACTTTACCATGCTGGTAGGAGATGGTAAACAAGCTATTTACAGATGGCGTGGTGGAGAAGTGGAGCAGTTTGCCATGTTGCCCAACGTTTTTTCACACAATGAAAATCCTTTGGTACTGGAACGCGAAGCCGCACTGATCAGGAATTATGATCCCCGGGTATTGGATAAAAATTACAGAAGCAAAAGAGAAGTGATTGAATTCAATAATTCAATATTCAGATTATTATCGAATCATTTAAATGAAAAGTACCGGCAAATTTATCACCGGCAGGAACAGGGATTTAACGAGCAAAATACCGGTGGGTTTGTCCGGGTCGAATTCATTAAAGAAGAAAAAGAGCTGAGCCGCGAATTGCACATGAGTCGCACGTATGAAACGGTTCTGGATCTGCAGGCAGATAACTTTAAACTGAAAGACATTGTTATCCTTGTTCGCAAGAATACCGATGGAAGCGCCATTGCAAATTATCTGACAGAAAAAAAAGTTCCTGTCATATCTTCTGACTCCCTGCTGTTAAGCAATTCAACGGAAATTAATTTTATTCATGCACTGCTGAAATATCTTGTCAATAATTCGGATACTATTGCACATGCAGAAATATTGGAGTTCCTGGTGATGAAAAAATACCTGGATCATGTTACGCTGGATAAGCTGATACTGGAAAAAAATGAAACAGGGATTCTTTCTGTTTTCGAAAAAGCAAATATTCACCTGAATGCCGGATACCTTTCCAAACTGGCATTGTATGAGTTGTGTGAAGAGTTGATACGCATATTTAAATTAAACGAACAGCCGAATGCCTATTTGCAATTTTTCTTAGATGAAGTACTGAATTACTCAACAAAGAAAAATAATCATTTGAATGATTTTATAGAATTCTGGGAAGATAAACGTAACAATGCATCGCTCATCGTATCACAAGGAATGGATGCCGTAAGCATTATGACCATCCATCGTTCCAAGGGGCTTGAATTTCCTGCGATTATTCTTCCTTTCCTGGATAACAGGGTTGATACCGGCAAGAAAAATCTATGGATAGATATTGATAATAAAAAAATACCACAATTGGTGTCTGCCATTGTCCCCACCAATAAGGAACTTCTGGAAACACCTTATGCACATTTGTATGAAGAAGAAAAGAACAAATCGTTGCTCGATAATTTAAATGTGCTGTATGTAGCCCTTACACGGGCCGAGGAGCGTATTTATGTTTTTACAGGGAAACCGGGAAAGTCCTCCTCCAGCCTTTCGAACATGACGGATATGTTTACCCATTATTTTCAGGATACAGGAATCTGGTCAGAAACACAAAGTGTTTATTCTTTTGGTGAACCGGTTCCGCA
>CAZMRM010000293.1:0-5288 GCA_964568515.1 uncultured Chitinophaga sp.
CCTAACATTAACGCCTGTTTGTTTAAGTTGGATATGCCTGATCCTGAATTTTGTTTTTAAAGCCTTTTTTTTTCAAAAATTAAAAGGAAATCATCTATTAAAATCCTGTAATCGTCTAATTATTAGACAAAACATTGATTATTTGGTTAAGCCTCACTATTTTGGCTTTTCAAAACCTCTAAAAACCAAACCAAAATGATCAAAAAATTACAACTCGCCCTACTTTTAATAAGCACAGGTATTTTTGCTCAAACAGAAGAAATTACCCAAAGAACTTGTGGTACTGCTGAGCACATGGAATATTTAAAACAACAGGACCCTACACTTACACAGCAGTTAAAGGAATACAATGAAAAACTAAATGAATGGATTGCAGCAAATCCATCAGCAGGTGAGGCAAGAGGAGCAGTGAGAACGATCCCACTTGTATTTCATATCGTTTATAACACTACTGCACAGAATATTTCCGACGAGCAAATCCTTTCACAGCTAAAAGCAGTAAATGAAGATTTCTCAAGAACCAATGCTGATGCCTCCAAAACTCCTGCAGCATTTAAAAATATAGCAGGAAATCCTAACATACAATTCTGTCTGGCTCAACGTGATCCTTCCGGCAAACCAACGACCGGTATTGTACGTGTAAAAACAACGAAAACCGGATTTGCTACTGATGACGGAGTAAAATTTACCTCTAAAGGCGGCGATGATGCCTGGGATGTAACCAGGTATTACAATATCTGGATCTGTAACTTTACCAGAACCGATTTATTAGGTTACGGTGAATTTCCGACCGGAACCGCTTCAAAAACATTCGGATATGTTGGAACCTACAAATACACCGGGACCACATCCAATGTTAAACCTCCTTTCAACAAAGGCAGAACAACAACCCATGAAATGGGGCATACTTTCAATTTATTCCACATTTGGGGAGATGATGATGGCGCCTGTTCAGGAAGCGATAATTGCTCTGACACACCAAATCAAGCCAATGCAAGCGGTGGAAAACCAACTTTTCCAAAAACCGACAACTGCTCGAAAACCTCTCCTGGTGTCATGTTTATGAATTACATGGATTATTCGGATGATGATGCAATGAATATGTTTACAGTTGGACAAGTTGCCCGTATGGATGCTGTCATAAATAATGCCCCCTATAATAAATTACTTACCTCAAACGGGTGTACACCCGTTGTAACAACTGGTTTGAATGAGTTAACGAACAATTATGAGTTAACTGTATTTCCAAATCCAACAGAAGGGAACTTCACACTTTCCTTCAATGGAGTTGAAAAATCAAATTATGTGATCGAAATGAGAAATGCTTTGGGACAATCTGTTTACAAAGAAGAGGTGAAAGATTTTATGGGAGCATATTCAAAAGTACTGAGTCTTGAAAAATATGGGAAAGGTATTTACACAGTGAGTATTTATAACAACAAAAGCCAGGCAGTTCAAAAGCTTATTGTATATTAACCCTCATTTAATTAATAAAAAAGCCACTTTCTGATTGTAGAAAGTGGCTTTTTCATTTCTGTTCGTTTAAGGACAATTCTTTCCCTGTTTTCATAAGTTGTAGTCCTTACTTATAATTTGTCTAAATAATAATAACACGATGTATATACATATAAAAATGTTAATTTTGTCTCAGTTAAAGTTCTCATTTTACGTATAAACGGATTGAATTCTTCAAAAATACACTTTTCATATGCCAGTAGCAGCAGCAAGTACTCCTGTTGATTTTTTACCTATCGTCCTGTCATTTATAGTAGCCATAGGGTTTGTAGCAGGTACTCTTTTCGTAACACATATTCTAGGACCAAAGCGTAAATCAAAAATAAAAAACGACACTTTTGAGTGTGGTATCGAAGTGCAGGGAAATGCCCGTATCCCTTTTTCCATTAAATATTTTTTGGTTGCTATTTTGTTTGTCCTATTTGACGTAGAAGTAATATTTATGTATCCGTGGGCGGTTAATTTTAAACACCTGGGATTAATAGGACTCATTGAAATGCTAACTTTTGTGGCCTTTTTACTGGTTGGTTTCTATTATATCATTAAGAAGGGCGCTTTAAAGTGGGAATAATAAAGGAGGACAGGTTATGAGTAAGATAGAAAAATCAAAAATAGAAGTCGTTTCTTCACCTCCTGGTATAGAAGGACCAGGTTTTTTTGCAACAAGCATTGATAAAGCTGTTGGAATAGCAAGAGCCAACTCTCTTTGGCCGCTCCCATTCGCTACCTCTTGCTGTGGTATCGAATTTATGGCGACAATGGCATCCACCTACGACTTAGGGCGTTTTGGTGCGGAACGATTGAGTTTTTCTCCCCGTCAGGCCGATTTGCTAATGGTGATGGGAACAATTGCAAAAAAAATGGGACCTGTATTGCGTCAGGTATATGAGCAAATGGCCGAACCAAAATGGGTATTGGCAATGGGTGCATGTGCTTCCAGTGGCGGAATTTTCGATACATACAGTGTATTACAGGGAATAGACAGAATCATCCCTGTTGATGTTTATATTCCAGGTTGTCCACCTCGTCCGGAACAAGTACTCGATGGAATTATGCAAATACAAAAACTGGTAGAAACGGAATCGATTAGACGCAGGGATACACCAGAATATAAACAATTGCTTGCTAAATATAATATTGAATAAACACGACGTATGGACAACAGCTTACTTAGCACAGTTGGCGAAAAGTTAAAAACAAATTTCGGTACAGGAATCATCTCCTCCGAAATGATTGCAGACTATCCTGTATTTACTGTAAACAGGGATATTATTGAGGAAGTAGTGAAGTTTCTTTACCAGGATGAACAACTTGCTTTTCAATATTTGACAACCTTAGCAGGGCTTCATTACCCGGATAACAAAGGTCATGAACTGGGTGTAATGTATCAATTACACAATCTTCAGAAAAATTACCGCATTCGCTTAAAAATATTTTTTAGTATTCATGATCCTGTTGTCGCTTCTATTACTTCTGTATATAGTGGAGCAAACTGGATGGAACGCCAGGAATTTGATTTTTATGGAATCATCTTTAAAGGACACCCCAATTTAAAACGCATCTTAAATGTTGATGAAATGGATTACCATCCGATGCGTAAAGAGTACCCGCTTGAGGATGGAACCAGGGAAGATAAGGATGACAGAATGTTTGGGCGATAAACTCTTGGAACAATGAGCAAAAACGATAAAAATAAAAATTCTGAATTAATAGAAAAAGAGTATACCACTCTTAACCTTGGTCCTACCCATCCTGCTACACACGGAATTTTTCAGAATGTATTGAAAATGGATGGTGAAGTCATTATGGACTCCGAATCCACTGTGGGATACATTCATCGCGCTTTTGAAAAAATTGCAGAAAGAAGACCTTATTATCAGATAACACCGCTCACCGATCGAATGAATTATTGTTCGTCACCCATCAATAACATGGGATGGCACATGACAGTTGAAAAACTCATCGGAATAGAAATTCCAAAGCGTGTTCAGTACATGCGCGTTATTATCATGGAACTTGCACGACTTGCAGATCATATTATCTGCAACAGTGTAATTGGAGTGGATACCGGTGCAATGACCGGCTTCTTGTATATCTTTCAAATGCGTGAACGTATTTATGATATTTATGAACAATTATGTGGAGCGCGTCTTACGACTAATATCGGCCGTATCGGAGGATTGGAAAGAGATTTTTCTGAAAAAGCCTGGACATTGCTCGATAAATTTTTAAAAGACTTTCCAAAAGAATTAAAGGAGTTCGAGAACCTGTTAATGCGTAACCGCATTTTTATGGATAGAACAATCGGCTGCGGACCTATATCGGCTGAGAGAGCATTGAACTATAGTTTTTCCGGCCCTAACCTTCGTGCTGCAGGCGTAGATTATGATGTACGTGTCATGAACCCATACTCTTCTTATGAGGAGTTTGATTTCATTATTCCGGTAGGTACCCAGGGAGATACATATGATCGTTTTATGGTACGTGAACAGGAAATGTGGGAAAGTATAAAAATAATTAACCAGGCCGTGGAAAAAATTAAGAAAGAACCGAAAGGCGTTTTCCATGCTGATGTTCCGGATTTTTTCCTCCCTCCGAAAGAGGAAGTGTATAACAATATGGAAGCGCTGATTTATCATTTTAAAATTGTAATGGGTGAAACGGAAATTCCGAAAGGAGAAGTATACCATGCAGTGGAAGGTGGTAATGGGGAACTGGGCTTTTATCTGATCAGCGATGGTGGAAGAAGCCCTTACCGACTACATTTACGCAGACCCTGCTTTATTTATTATCAGGCATATGCTGAAATGATCAAAGGAGGACTTCTTTCGGATGCTATTCTCACCATGAGTAGTATGAATGTAATAGCCGGAGAATTGGACGCATAATCGGTATGAATTGTTATGGATTCACAAATGAACAAAGAGATTAAATTCAACGAAGAAACATTAGCGCTGGTGAATAAAATCATGAAGCGTTATCCGGAAGGAAAGCATAAATCCGCTTTGCTACCGGTATTACACATTGCACAAGCAGAGTTTGGAGGATGGTTAAGCCCGGAAACAATGGACTATGTCGCTTCTGTTTTGAAAATTAAACCGGTGGAAGTGTATGAAGTGGCGTCCTTTTATTCCATGTTCAATTTAAAACCGGTTGGCAAGTGCTTGCTTGAAATTTGCCGCACTTCTTCCTGCTGGGCTCGCGGAGCCGAAGATGTAGTGAAACATCTGGAAAAGCGGTTAGGAATCAAGGAAGGTGAAACAACAGCAGATGGAATGTTTACCATCAAGACTGTTGAGTGTTTGGGAAGTTGCGGAACAGCGCCCATGATGCAAGTAGGAGCCTCTTTTCATGAAAACTTAACACTTGAAAAAGTAAATTCCTTGCTGGATGATTACAGTGCACAAGGCAAACAAAGAAGTTATACAGATTTAGATTATAAAAATACATTATAAAGTGATTCCCCTTTATTTTCGGTAGAGAATAAAGGGTTGTTTATTTATGAAATGAAACATGATATTCTTTGAAAAATAAAGAATAAAGGATATATAAAATGGGAAAGAAATTACTTATACAACACGTAAATGTTCCGGGGATCGAAACATTAGAGGTGTACCGTCAGAATGGAGGGTATGCTTCTGTTGAGAAAGCATTAAAGTCAATGACTCCCAACGATGTTGTGGAAGAAGTAAAGAAATCAGGTTTAAGAGGTCGTGGTGGTGCAGGATTCCCTACCGGAATGAAATGGAGCTTTTTGGCAAAGCCTGAAGGAG
>CAZMRM010000294.1:0-2930 GCA_964568515.1 uncultured Chitinophaga sp.
AGCTGATCCACAATTCTGCCGGCTCTGTTGTATCCCAGCTTTAATCTGCGTTGCAACAAGGATGCTGACCCTTGCTGGGTAGATACAACAATTTCGGCAGCCTGATTAAATAAGCCGTCTCTTTCGGAAGGATCATCCATTTTACCGGTACCCTCTCCATTTTCATCAACATATTCAGGCAACAGGAAAGCAGTTGGATAACTGCGTTGGCTGCCGATAAAATCACATATTTTATCGACCTCCGGTGTATCAACAAAAGCACATTGCAAACGAATGAGATCATTACCGGTGGAAAGCAGCATATCCCCTCTTCCAATCAGCTGATCGGCACCACCCGAATCCAGAATGGTCCTTGAATCAATCTTTGAAGTAACACGGAAAGCGATACGTGCCGGAAAGTTTGCTTTGATTGTACCTGTAATGATGTTTACCGAAGGACGTTGTGTAGCAATAATCAAGTGTATACCAATCGCACGGGCAAGTTGCGCCAAACGGGCAATGGGAGTTTCCACTTCTTTACCGGCTGTCATGATCAAATCGGCAAACTCATCCACTACCAAAACAATATAAGGTAAAAATTTATGCCCGTTATTCGGATTAAGCTTTCTCGCAATAAATTTTGCATTGTATTCCTTCAGGTTCCGGACTTGTGCTTCCTTTAACAAATCATACCGTTGATCCATTTCAATGCACAGAGAATTGAGTGTATGGATCACTTTTTTTGTATCCGTAATAATTGCTTCAGCACTGTCAGGTAATTTGGCAAGAAAGTGCCGCTCTATTTTATTAAAAAGTGTTAGCTCCACCTTCTTCGGATCCACTAATACAAACTTGATTTGAGAGGGATGCTTTTTGTAAAGTAACGATACGAGAATTGCATTCAAACCGACAGACTTACCTTGCCCTGTTGCACCTGCCATCAGTAAATGCGGCATCTTTGCAAGATCTGTGATGAATGTTTCGTTACTGATTGTTTTACCCAATGCAATGGGTAAATCCATGGTGGTGTTCTGAAACTTGTCGGAACTTAAAATAGTCCGCATAGGTACCATCTCTGCATTCTGATTCGGCACTTCTATCCCGATGGTTCCTTTTCCCGGAATAGGAGCTATAATGCGTATCCCCAAGGCGGAAAGACTTAGCGCAATATCATCCTCCAGATTTTTTATTTTGGAAATACGAACACCGGCAGCCGGAACAATCTCATACAAGGTAACAGTAGGGCCAACAGTGGCTTTAATTTTTTCGATTTCAATACCATAATCCCCCAGTGTTTTTAGTATCCTGTTCTTATTGGCATTCAATTCTTCCGTATTGATAACGATCTCTTTGGCTCCTCCGTAGTTTTCGAGCAGGTCAATAGGAGGAAACTGATAGGAAGACAGATCGAGTGTCGGATCAAATTCACCTTCCTTCATTACCAGCGATTCAGCCAATTGTTCGGGAGTCAACTCTTCCTCTTTTGTTTCAATTTGTTCCACCGTAAATTGTACTCCGTCTGCTTCAGAAGAAAGGATCAACGGTTCTTTCGACTCTGTTTTTTCTGTTTCTTTTACCTCTTCTTTCAAGAGTGGAATATCATTGTTGACTGCAACAAATACTTCTTCCTCTTCTATTGTTTCCGGTTCTGACTCCTCCTCTTCTTCATTCAGGTCATTTTCCGATTCCTGTTTAAATGCATTGATCGGCATTCCATCTCCTTCATTCTCTATAACAGGAACAGATTCTGGAATCATTTCCTCTTTCTTTTTTGTAAAATCAAAAGAAATATTAAATGCTGCTACTAAAAATACAAGCAGCGTAAACAATAAAAAAACGCCAGTACCAATACTTCCCAGCGTAGCATTCAGTTTATTGCTCATTGTAAAACCAAATGCTCCTCCCAGGTAAAACAGCGTATTACTGAAAAAATAAGCGAATGCGACGGAGCAGAACACTAAAAAGAAAAAAGAAAAAAGATAGGTTTTGTTGAGGTTGACCAGTTGAAGATTAAACGTAATTCTCAATCCTGTAACCAATGCAAGGAATGCAAACACAAAAGAGGCAATACCAAACCATTTATAAATAAATACATAAGAGATAAATGCTCCGAATTTGCCCAACCAGTTTTCTACTCGTACATCCGGAGAAAACAAATCTCCCAGCACCTTATCCTGATCCACCTCCCAGGTAAAAGCAAAAGAAGTAAAGGCGATGGTCAGATAAACAGCAAATAATAAAAGCGTCAGACCAAGTATTTTCTGAAAACGTTCATTGTGAAGAAAGGTAAAATACCGGTTGATCTTACTCAACGATATCCCTTTGTCAGCAATTTTAACGTTTGTTTTTTCTTTGGAATCAGGGCTTTTGGAAGACTTCGATTTATCTTTTTCAGAACCTTTTTCTCCCGAACGCTCTTCTTTCAATGTATTTTTTAAGCTATTTTTCCTAGGCTCGCCCATTAGTATCCATTTAATCAATCAAAATTAACAAATGGCCCTGTCGATCAACCACCGATATTAAAATCTTATAAACGGGGAATTGTGAATTACATTATATGGGAACCGGGTTGAGCAAGAATGCCGAAATCGCTATTGAAGGTCCTCAAAAATCCGTTTCATTTCCTTTTCAGACACTTTTCGGTACTCATGAGGAACATGAAAGCATTTATCATCTACCGGTACTTGTTTCACTGATTTGGCAGTGAACTTTATTTCCAAACCGAATTTTTCCAACTGATATTCCATCAATACACCAGGAATTTTGTAAAATGGTGTGGTAAAATTTGGATCTTTTATATCCAGTTCATCGGTGTAATAAATATCAAAGGGGGCAGTTTTTTTATCCAACGGAATAACCTTCATCTTTTTACACGTATACCCGGCAATTACTTTTGTTTCATTGGTTTGAATTAAATTCATGGGCAGTGATTCATTCTGTTTCTGAATCGC
>CAZMRM010000294.1:2940-5284 GCA_964568515.1 uncultured Chitinophaga sp.
TGATCTTAACGAGTTGTGTAAATGTTTTGGTATGTGGATCTGAAATAAAGGAAGTACTGAAGAGACCTAAGCCGGCGTTCATTTCCGCGCATGATTTATTTGCTTTAAACCGAACGGTCATTTTTGTGGGTGCCATGGATGCCATTGGATTACTGATATCCAGTACCTGTGCATCATATATGATCTCGCCTTCGGAGATAAATTTTTCATCCTTTTGTTGCTTACATCCAGCAGCCCATATAATGATACCAACCCATAAAACGACTATCGACCGCTTTTTCATCTAGTTTTTTTGGAAATGTTGCATGTGGCCAAATGATTTTTCGCAAATATTTGTGCAAAATAGCGAATTAATGAACATCCACAAAAAAAAATTACATAAATGAAATCCCTTAGTAACCAAGTGTTTTAAGCATGGACTTAAAGCTTTGCTCCTTTGCAAACAAACGGGTGGAGATCCCACCGGTATCTTCGTCCCTGTCTATAATAATATGCTTTGGTGCCGGAATTAAACAATGCTGAATCCCACCATATCCGCCTAATGATTCCTGGTAAGCACCTGTATGGAAAAAGCCAAGATACAAAGGTTCCTTTTGTTTTTCAGTAGCCAAGGGCATATACACCTGGTTCAGATGTGATTCTGCATTGTAATAATCTTCACTGTCGCAGGTTAAACCACCAAGGTTTACCCGTTGGTATTCTTTATCCCAATGATTAACAGCCAATAATATAAACTTTTGTTTGATACCCCAGGTATCAGGCAGCGTGGTAATAAAAGAACTATCGATCATGTACCACAACTCATTATCATTTTGTTTTTTTATGTCTACAATAGAATACAAAGCGGCTCCACTTTCTCCTACTGTAAAGCTTCCAAATTCAGAAAAAATATGGGGTTCGTCCACTTCACGTTCATCACAAATGTTTTTTATTTTCTGGATGATCTCATCGGCCATATAAGAATAATCATAACTAAAACCAAGCGAGGTACGAATGGGGAATCCTCCGCCAATATCCAAAGAATCAAGAGTCGGACATACTTTTTTTAGGTCACAATATACATTGATGCATTTGGTTAATTCTGACCAATAGTAGGTGGTATCCTTAATACCGGTATTGATAAAGAAATGCAACATTTTTAATTCAGCTTTCTGACTGTTCTTTATATGGCTCTGATAATAATCGCTGATATCTGCCTGACGTATACCTAAACGGGAAGTATAAAATTCAAATTTAGGTTCTTCATCTGTAGCTACACGAATTCCAATCTTGAATTTCTTTTTGCAACCTTTTTCAAGCTGAGACAATTCATTCTTATTATCAAGAATCGGAATGGCATTTACAAAACCGTCATTCACCAATTCACTGATATATTTCAGATAAGTAGGACGTTTATACCCATTATTAATGATATAGGTATCCTTTGTGATCTTACCTGCTGTGTGTAAAGCCCTTACAATTGGAATATCAAAGGAAGAAGAGGTTTCCAGGTGAATATCATTTTCCAGTGCTCTTTCGAGTACAAAAGAGAAATGAGAGCTTTTGGTACAATAACAATATGTATATTTGCCTTTATAGTCGGCTTTTGCCATTGCCACATTAAACAATTTTTTGGCTTTTTGGATTTGAGCATCTATTTTTGGTAAATAGGTAAGCTTTAAGGGAGTGCCATATTTTTTAATAATATCCATCAATGGGATATTATGGAAATAGAGTTCATCATCAATTACATTGAAGCCCTCTTGAGGGAAATCGAATGTTTGTTCAATCAAATCGCGGTATTTATTATCCATAAAGCGGTATTTTTTTAACAAAAAATAATTTGATACAAATGTAAGTAACTTACTTTGATTTTTTTTAACCTAAGTAAGTAATTTAAATATTAAATTTTAATACCATTCAGGATATCTGTATTAAACTATAAAAATCTACTCTAAATCAAAGATCTTATGAAAACGGTAAAATTCATTGAAGTCAAATCCGAAATCGGAGCCGGCACAAGGGGTGCCAGTATGGGACCCGATGCTATTAAAATTGCAGCATTGGATTATGGAAGCAATATGTTTAAAAATATTGAAAGCATTGAAATAAAAACGGAAAACCAACTCCTTTTTGAACCGTCAAAAACACCTTATGCAAAGCGTATCAACGGGGTCATTTCTATTTATGACCGTTTGGCAAATCAGGTTTCTCAAACATTAAAGAAAAACTGCTTCCCCATTGTTCTTGCGGGAGATCACAGCACTGCCGGTGGCACCATTGCCGGAATTAAAATGGCCTACCCTAAACAAAAACTCGGGGTCATCTGGATTGATGCACATGCCGATATTCATAGTCCTTACAC
>CAZMRM010000295.1:0-3499 GCA_964568515.1 uncultured Chitinophaga sp.
CAGCGATCAGGGGAACCAACCGATGCATTATTTAAACCGGTATTCAATTGTTTTTAATGGTGAAATTTACAATTATATCGAGCTTCGGAATGAGCTTTTAAAAAAAGGGTACCATTTTCAGTCAAAAACTGACACAGAGGTTTTATTGGCACTTTACGATCTTAAAAGAGAAAAACTGTTAAATGACCTGGATGGAATGTTTGCATTTTCCATTTGGGATCAGCAGGAACGTACCCTGTTTTGCGCAAGAGACCGGTTCGGAGAAAAACCCTTTTACTATGCATTTGATCCTGAAAATTCCTTTGCATTCGCCTCTGAAATGAAAGCTTTATTTGCAGCGGGTATTAGCCGTATTCTTAATAACAGGATGATCTACAATTACCTTAACGAAAAATGGCAAAACAATCCACATGATAATTCAGAAACATTTTTCAAAAATATATTCAAGTTAGAACCCGCTCATTTTCTTCTTTTAAAAGAAGGAAAAATTGTAAAAAAGGAACGATACTGGCAGCTACACCCCCACCTGCAAATTAAAATCTCCCTGACTGAAGCCATGGAACAATTCCGTGATTTGTTTTCGGAATCGGTAAAGAAACGTCTTCGATCGGATGTACCGGTTGGATCAAGTCTTTCGGGGGGGCTTGACAGCTCCACAATAGTATCACTGATACATTCACTGAATCCCTCTGTACAACATACTTTTTCTGCATCTTTTCCGGGCTATGCAAAAGATGAAACACATTATATGAAAATGGTGGCCGAAAGGTCCAATGCCATATCACATTATACCATACCAAATGCTGATGATTTAGCAAACGAACTGGATTCACTTTTTTATCATCAGGAAGAACCTTTTGG
Source organism: uncultured Chitinophaga sp. (assembly GCA_964568515.1). Lineage (GTDB taxonomy): Bacteria > Bacteroidota > Bacteroidia > 2-12-FULL-35-15 > 2-12-FULL-35-15 > 2-12-FULL-35-15. The sequence continues at coordinate 862 of CAZMRM010000295.1, forward strand.
ATCTGCAAGTATTTTTGCTCAATGGAAGGTAATGCAGCTGGCAAAAGAAAATTCAACAATTGTCCTGCTCGATGGCCAGGGCGCTGATGAATTACTAGCCGGATATACATTTTATTACCGTACCTTTTTTCAGGAATTATTTGCAAAAAATTATTCGACATTTAAAGCTGAATATGCGGCTTATAAAAAATGGGGAGGCAATCACTTTAATTATGATTTAACATTCAAATTACAGGCCCTGCTTCCTTCCCTTTATAATTTTTATCTGAAACTAAAACCGTATGCTGCCAATCCGGGCGATGTACATCCTGATTTTTATAATCAATACAAAGCGGAATCATTCACAAATACAGCATTTACACCTTCTCTTAATAATCATTTAAGCAATACACTTCTGGTGACAGGATTTGAAGATCTGTTACGATATGCTGACCGTAATTCCATGGCTTTTTCAAGAGAAATCCGATTGCCCTATCTTGATCATAAGCTGGTAGAGTTTGCATACAGCTTACCCAGCACTTATAAAATTCATGATGGCTGGACAAAATATTTGTTAAGAAAATCTTTCGAGCCGATTCTTCCAAAAGAAGTGGCGTGGCGAAAAGATAAAATCGGATACGCACCACCTGAATCAGAATGGCTGCAATCAAAACAACTGAAAGATATCGTTGAAAATGCAGTATCCATATTGGACAGAGAAAAAATTATCAATAAACGAAGGATCAGCAAAGATAAATTGTGGAGCTATATCATGATCTCGAAACTATTTTAAAAACTATTTGACCGATTATAAAACTTTTTGAAGACATCAATGCTCAATGTATTAATCATATCCTATTATTTTCCACCACAAAATGGAGTTTCGGGATGGAGGCCCTACTCCTGGTATAAACATTTCCCTCAAAATAATATAAACACAACCATTCTGACCCGTCATTGGCTGGGAAACGAAACAATATGGACAGATTCCATAAAAGAAAATACACAGGAGATTTCTATTGAAGAAAATATAAACTCACGCATCATCCGATTACCTTTCCGGCATTCTTTTAAACACAAATTAGCTGAGCAACCCTTATTTAAAGTTAAAATATTCAGTAAATTATTACACTTGTTTTATAAACTCACAGGAAACTTTTCAATTGAGGTCGATGCTTGCAAAGCATTCGAAATATATGCTTCGGAATATATAAAGAAACAAAAAATTGATCTGTTAATCATTTCTGCACCACCACATAACCTTATACGATCAGGGTACAGGTTATCAAAGAAGCACAATTTAAAATATATCATTGATTTCAGGGACTTATGGGACAATGACGAACTAAAAAAAGACTATAATCCCGGCATTAATCAAAAAATCCATAATCTGATCAACAAATTTTATATCAGAAAATGGACTAAGAACATGGAGTTCGGAATTACAGTGAGTCAACCCCTTGCCTCAAAAATAGAAGAAGTCACTTCTAAAAAGGTCTTTGAAATAACCAATGGCTTTGAAAAAGATTTTTTTGCCAATAAAAAGGTACAACCCAGCAAGGAATCTTTTACCATATCCATCATCGGTAGCATTTACATTAAACAAGATATATCTGTCATAGTAGAAGGACTAAAAAAATTCCTTCTCCGGGCTGATATGGATAAAGTAAAAATAAATTTCATAGGTATAAAAACCATTCAATCCGTTTCGGAACAAATAAAAGAAGCACTCCCCGAGAAATGCATTTTCCTATCGGAAAGGCTTCCCCGTGAAACTGCTGTAGATTATACTCTACAATCTCATGTTTTACTTTATGCAGGTTGGAAACAGTATGAAGGAATTTATTCAGGTAAAATTTTTGACTATTTAGGTGCCTTAAGAAATATATTAATTGCTCCCGGAGATGATAATGTGATCGATCACATTGTATTGAGCACCGGCTCAGGAAAAGTTGTCAATACAACCGAAGATTTTTTTTCATGCCTGATGAATTGGTACAAAGAATGGGAACAAACAGGCCATGTATCATACAACGGAAATGAAACCCTCATTGACAATTATACAAGGGAAAAGCAGGCAGTTATATTGGCAAAATATATTTTTAGTATATTTAATCCAAACCAATAAAGTATCAAAATTCAATGGGAATGACAGGGCCTCCGAAAAACAGACTTGACAGAGTTCGTTCGTTGTTTAAATACCGTCCCATTGAAAACTTACTTTTTTATTTTTCGAACAACAGAAAAGTAAATAGTTTTATCGGCAAGCTCATTCCCCATAACCGTTTATATCCGGCAGGAAGCATGAGGAATGTTTGCAGACAAGGCATTTATTACTTGCTTGATATTTCTGATTATCAAAATTGGCTCATCTACTTTGGAATAAATGAAGATCGTCCTGAAAATCTGTATGACCTTATTGAAACGGGTGATACGGTTATTGATGTGGGAGTAAATATTGGTCAAACCTCCATGAGAATGGCAAAAAAAACAGGAGAGACAGGGCTCGTTATCGGCTTTGAGCCCGACCGGTTAAATTTTTCAAGAGCTATGGAGAATTTAAAACTGAACACTTTTCAATGCATCCGTTATTTTAACTATGGATTAGGTTCCAAAAAAGAACAGTTATACCTAAAGGTAAATACACCTTCCAATAGCG
>CAZMRM010000295.1:3509-5281 GCA_964568515.1 uncultured Chitinophaga sp.
AACCAGCATCAACAACCCAATGTAGAAATTGAAAAACTGGATAATGTTGCCACACTTCTTAATTTAAAAAAAGTGGATGTGATAAAAATTGATGTCGAAGGTTTTGAAATGGAGGTTTTAAAAGGTGCTGTAAACACACTCGAACAATTCAAACCCAAGTTATATATAGAACTTGATGATCAAAACCTTAAGGAACAACAAATGATTCCAAAAGATGTGATCCGTTTCCTGGAAAAACTAAATTATACAATTATTGATGCAAAAAATAAAAGATTAGTGACTTCTGCCTCTGATTTTAAAAATTGTCATTTTGATATCATATGTTACTAGTTAAGAAAAAAAATTCACTTTTGATCAATAAATAAAAACCGGAATGGGAAATTACAGAATCAATAAATCATTAAAAACAAAATCCTTGGATGTCTTAAGAACGGTCTTTAAAATAGAGTTCATTGAAAAATTTCTTGTAAAAAAAACTACCGGCAAAGCCTCTGATTCATTCTACAGTAAATTAGTACCCGCCAATTATCTTTATCCCACAAACTCCATACGGCAAATAGAACGAAATGGTATTAAATATAAACTGGATATCAGTGACCTGGTTGATCATTATATTTATTTTGGATTCAAAGAAACCGGGAAAGAGAAACTTTATTCCTTTGTAAAACCAGGAATGGTGATCATAGATGTAGGAGCAAATATTGGTGAAACTGCGTTAAACTTTTCGAAACTTACCGGGAACAGCGGGTTGGTTTTTGCTTTTGAACCGGATAAATTTAATTATGAAAAGGCCACAAAGAATGTTTCTCTTAACCTCGTGAAAAATATCAGGCTAATTAATTTGGGGTTAGGAGATGAAAATAAAGTGCAAAAATTATACATTGTAAATGATGAGAACCGCGGAATGAACAGGATACTGACAGAAGATGCTCTTTACGGATTCACCGAGATTAAGGTTTGTACACTTGACAGCTTTTTAGAGGAACAGTCCATTAATACAGTTCATTTTATTAAAATTGATGTAGAAGGATTTGAAATGAATGTTCTGAAAGGTGCAATCCATTTACTGCAAAAATTCAAACCTGCTTTGTTTATTGAGTTGGATGATAATAATTTAAAAGAACATAAAAGTAGCGCACTTGCACTTGTTGAATTTTTAAATTCATTAAGTTACGATATCTATAAAGCTGAAACCGATGAGCTAATCAATAGAAATACAAATTTTGCAGATTGTCATTTTGATATTTATGCCAAACAAAAAAATGCTTCACAAAATTAAAATTTATCAGTAATAATATTTAAAAAATTCCGGATTGAAAAAGGTTACATATATCGTTTCAAAAATAGATAAGGCACTTGCATTTGAATGGATTGCAACATATATTAATAAAAAGAGATTTGACATCGAGTTTATCTTGATAAACCCGGGCGACTCCCATTTAGAAGCGTTTTTAAAACAGCAAGGTATTCCTGTAAAAAGGGTTACTTACCGGGGTAAGAAGGATTTGATAAAAGCCATTTTAACAACTTACTTTCATTTAATAAAACGGAAACCGGATAGTATCCATGCCCATTTATTTGAAGCAAGCCTGATCGGATTAACTGCCTCCTGGTTAGCACGTGTTCCCAAAAGGATTTATACCCGTCATCATGCGGATTTTCATTATATCTATTATCCACATGCCGTTAAATATGATAAATATATAAATGCTCTTGCTACTGATATCATTGCCATTTCACAGGTGGTTAAAGATGTCCTGCCTAAGGAGAAA
>CAZMRM010000296.1:0-4675 GCA_964568515.1 uncultured Chitinophaga sp.
CGAAGCCACCACCACCGCCAAAACCTCCAAAGCCACCAAAACCTCCTGAAGATCCCCTGCCTCCCCCACCACCAAATCCTCTTCCGCTTCCACCAAGCATAGAGCCCAGAAGCCAACCAGCAGAGCTCATGGTCATTCCTCCACCTCTTCCGCCTTTTCCTCTGCTTGCTAATACAAACACAATAACAATAATTATTAAAATAACAAAAGCCAAAGAAACCTCGTTTTTTTTGCTCTTCTTACCATAAGCATCCGAGTTGTATTCGCCGGTTGCAAGTGAAATAAGAATATCTGTTGCCTTATCAAGACCTTCATAATTATTTCCATTCTTAAAATTAGGAATCAACTCATTCTCAACGATGCGCTTGGCTGTTAAATCAGGAATCGCCCCTTCCAGGCCATATCCAACAGCGATTTGCACCTTACGCTGTCCGGATCCGCCGGTAGGTTTTATAAGAATAACAATTCCGTTATCAAATTTGTCCTGTCCAACTTTCCATTTATGTCCCAAACGCGTAGCATAATCATACGGCTCCAACCCATTCAAATCATCTACAATTGCAATAACAATCTGATTGGAAGTTTGATTGGCAAACGCTTCCAGCTTTCGTTCCAATTGTACTGCTTCTTGTTCTGAAACAAAATCCGGAGCTTCTGCTGATAAATTATTGACCAAACGAGGAGGGTTTGGTACTTCGGGAATACCATCATTTTGGCTGAAACCCGATAAGCAAAACAAGATACCCGAAAAAAGAAGTACTATATGTTTAACGAATGATTTTCGTAATACATCCATATTTTTTAACTGTGGGAAGCTAGTTGTTATCATTTTTCAAAACTTACTTCGTTGCTTAACTCATTCGTATCGTTATCCTGGATCGGAAAATAAGTTTTTAATTTTTCTCCTGCCATTTCAATGCCTTTTGACAACCCTTCTGTGAACTGTTGCTGTCTAAAATGTTTTAACATTGTTTCTTTAATATGGTCCCAAAAGTTTACAGGCACTTTTTCATTAATCCCTTTATCACCTAAAATAGCAAACTTATGATCATCCACCGCCAAATAAAAAAGTATCCCGTTTCTTAATACGGTTGCATCCATTTTCAGTTCATGAAATACATTAGCAGCCTGCTCCAAAACATCCGCTTTACATGCCTTATCAATATGCACGCGAATTTCTCCTGAAGTATTTAACTCTGCGGCTGCAATAGCTTGCTGGATTTGTCTTTTTTGAGAATCCGTAAAGAAGTCTTTTGCTTCCATCGATAAAAATTAGGTAAGAATAAAGCCGCTGGAGGGATGTTTTCACCAGTGAGAAACATCGCTTCAGCGGCTGATAAAAAATCATTTATTGTTTTTCTCTTTCTCTCATACTTCTGATATCCGGTGCCGTTTCGGCTCCTGATTGTGATTCAAAGTATGCTTTTTTATCAAAACCAAACATTCCTGCCCAGATATTCTTTGGGAATGTACGAATGTAAGTGTTATATGCTTGTGCTACTTCATTAAATCTTCTGCGCTCCGTGGCAATTCTGTTCTCCATACCCTCGTATTGTGCCTGAAAGTCGCGGAATGCACCAGTTGTTTGTAGCTGAGGATAGTTTTCGGCTACAGCTAATAAGCGTCCTAAACCAGCACCAAACGCATTTTGGGCCTTCTCAAAGGCAGCCATTTTTTCAGGAGTCAAGTCATCTGCATTTAATTGAATACTACTTGCCTTGGAACGGGCTTCCATTACTTCCTTTAATGTTTCTCTTTCAAAATCGGCAGAGCTTTGCACAATTTCGAACAGGTTTTTTGTTTTATCCATCCTGGCCTGATATGCAACTTCGACTTGTTGCCATTGTGCGGTAACCCCTTCCTGTTGTTTAACCATGGAGTTGTATGAACCACAACCATTAAATGCTATTAGTAAAATCACACCAACGATTACTAATAAGATAATTGTTCCTTTTTTCATTTTTGCTTATTTTAAATTTTTATAAAAGTACGCTATTTTGTCAAAGCATATACCAGCAACCTGCATCTGTCATGCTGACTTTTTTTGTCATTCTTTAGTCTATTAACTCAATGCTTCTTTTTATAAACCGGGTCATATCTTCTCCTTTTAATAAACCTTGTGAAAGCATTGCCAAATCAGCAGCCTGTTTTGTCAGCTGCTTTTGTTTGTCAATTTGCTTTTCATTTAAAATTTTCCCGATAAGCGGGTGGTTCGTATTTACAATCAAATTATACATATCCGGCATTGACCCATAAAAATTCATTCCACCTCCCAATGCGCTCATATCTTTCATTCGCCTCATAAACTCAGGTTTTGTAATAATCATCGGCGCATCCTTTTCACTTAAACTTTCGAATTGAACAGTGAATTTTTCTTTAGAAATAACTTCCTCAATAACGGGCTTTAATTTGCCTTGCTCTTCTTCTGATAGTTTCGAAGGTTGAGCCTCATCTTTCTTTATAAGCTTTTCAACTGTATCTGCATCTACACGAATAAAAGAAGTATCCTTTAATTTTGATTCAAGTTTATTTATATAATGTGCATCGATAGGGCTGTCCATTACTAATACATCATATCCTCTTTCTTTTGCCGTTTCAATGAAGCTATGTTGTTCTTCCGGCTTTGTAGTATATAAATAAATTACTTTTTTATCTTTATCTGTTTGCAACGTTTTAACGTGATCTGCATATTCCTCTATCGTAAAATACTTTCCTTCTGTATTTTTGAATAAAGCAATTTTTTGGGCCTTTTCGTAAAATTTGTCTTCTGAAAGCATTCCATATTGAACAAAAATCTTAATATCTTCCCATTTACTTTCAAAATCTGTTCTGTCCTTTTTAAAGAGCTCCTCCAGTTTATCAGCAACTTTCTTTGTGATGTGAGCTGATATTTTTTTCACATTTCCGTCACTCTGCAAATAACTGCGGCTAACATTTAATGGAATATCTGGTGAATCGATAACACCTCGCAATAACATTAAAAAATCAGGAACAATATTTTCAACAGAATCCGTCACAAATACCTGATTCGAATATAACTGGATCTTATCTTTAGGTGTTTCAAATGTCTTGTTTAATTTAGGGAAATACAGGATCCCGGTAAGGTTGAATGGATAATCCACATTCAAATGAATATGAAATAAGGGATCTTCAAAATTCATAGGATATAATTCTCTATAGAATTTTTTATAATCGTCATCCGTTAGCTCAGAAGGTTTTTTGGTCCATGCTGGATTAGGATTATTAATAATGTTGTCAACTTCTGTTTCAACATCCTTCTCGCCTTCTTTATGTGTCTCTTTTTTAGTACCGAACTTTATTTCCACAGGTAAAAATTTACAATATTTAGTAAGTAATTCCTGTATACGATATTGTTCCAAAAACTCCTCCGAATCATCAGCAATGTGGAGTACGATATCCGTTCCTCTAAGCGTCTTTTCAGTTTCTTCAATTTTATAATCCGGACTTCCATCACATTCCCAATGCACCGCTTTGGAACCTTCTTTATGTGAAAGCGAATTAATTTCTACTTTTTTAGCAACCATAAATGCCGAGTAAAAACCTAATCCGAAATGGCCAATAATTGCATTTGCTTCCGGTGTTTTGTCTTTGTATTTATTAACGAATTCTTCTGCTCCGCTGAAAGCTATTTGTGTAATGTATTTTTCAATTTCTTCCGCAGTCATACCAATACCTTTATCACGAATCGTCAGCGTTTTCGAAGGTTTATCCAAAATCACTTCAATTTTCAGATCATCCAGTATGGCTTTTGATTCACCCAAAGAAACAAGCGTTTTTAATTTTTGAGTCGCATCTACAGCATTTGAAACAAGTTCTCTCAAAAATATTTCATGATCTGAATAAAGAAATTTTTTAATAATTGGAAAGATGTTTTCTGTTTGAACGTTAATTTTTCCGGTGCTCATAGTGTATTTAATTTATAAGAAGATTGAAATTTAAAATATCGCGAAGCGATTCCAAACGATATGCCATGAGAAAGTATACTGACAAGATGACAAAGGTTCTGAATCACGCTTAAATAGTATAAATGAGGGAAATAAAATCGTAATTTTACCACCTTATGAAGATAAAAGTAGAAAAAAAAAATGTATTCACTGGCCATAATGGATCTGTTTATGCAATGGATACCGGTGAAGGTAATCATTTAATTTTCTCTGGCAGTAGCGACCGCATTGTAACTCGTTGGAATTTAGAAACACTTTCAAATGAAGATTTTGCGGCAAGACTTCCTGCAATAGTGTATTCAATTTGTTATATCCCGGAAAAAAAACTACTGTTTGCAGGAACCTCAGCAGGTAATATTCATGTATTGGACCTGAACAAGATGGAGGAAGTTAAAATATTAAAGCATCATACAGGTCCCATTTTTAGCATCCGGTACTCCCTAATTACAAACTGTTTCTATAGTTCCGGAGGAGATGGAAAATTTGCTACCGGTTCATTAGACACCCTGTCTGTTTTAAAACTTAAAAACATTTGTACAGAAAAAGTACGTGGCATCGATTTTAACTATCATACCTCTGAAATTGCCGTTGCCAGCGGGGACTGTAACATACGTGTCTTTGATTTAGTCACTTTGGAAGAAAAATATTGTATTCAAGCCCATAAATTATCTGCAAATGCTGTAAAATTTTCTCCTGATGGTAAAACACTC